>JAZRFA010000153.1:0-4860 GCA_045661085.1 Bacteroidaceae bacterium | reverse complement strand
AAAGGAGGGTGTGTCTGCATGCAGACACACCCTCCTTTTTATCATTCTTGTTACTCTGAGCGAGAAGCGAAGAACGTCTGAATCAGTAGTCGTTAGAGCTCATTCGCCGCTTCTGCTTAAGTGCTATGGTATGAAGGGTTTGATATCCTTGCCGAAGTGGGCGAGTTCGCGCACCATACTGCTGCTGATGGCGGCATGTTCGGGCTCACTGATAAGCAACAGGGTTTCTATGCCTGTGAGCATACGATTGACATCAGCTATATTACGCTCGTACTCGAAATCTATAGTATTACGCACACCGCGTATGATAAACTGTGCGCCGATGGATTGAGCGAAATCGGTGGTCAATCCTTCGTAGCTCACCACATGAATGCGTGGTTCTTCCTTATAGAGTGTAGCGATACGCTCCGTGCGTTCCTCCAAAGAAAACATTGTGCGCTTCTCGGTGTTGATGCCGATTGCAATATACAGCTCGTCAACAAGCTGGAGAGCCCGACGTACTAATGCATTGTGCCCTATAGTGAAGGGATCGAATGTACCTGGAAAAATTGCAGTTCTCATCATTCCTCCTCCGGTTTATCCTCCTCAACAACGAGGTTGTCGATGATGAAGTTTTGGCGCTCCATCGTATTTTTCCCCATATAGAACTCGAGGAGGTTCATCACAGTGTCGTTCTTGCTCAGGGTGACGCGCTCGAGACGCATCTCTTCGCCGATGAAGTGCTTGAACTCGTCGGGCGATATCTCTCCGAGACCTTTGAATCGGGTAATTTCAGGGTTGGGACCAAGCTCGGTGATAGCCTTGAGACGCTCCTCCTCGGAGTAGCAGTAGCGAGTGACGAAGTCGCTCTTACGCTCACGCTCGGTCTCATTCTCCTTCTTGTAGCCCTTGATGAGGCGCTTCTTGTTACGCACGCGAAAGAGCGGTGTCTGCAGTATATATACGTGACCCTTCTTGATGAGGTCGGGGAAGAACTGCAAGAAAAAGGTTATCATCAGCAGGCGGATGTGCATACCGTCGACATCGGCATCGGTAGCCACGATGACCTTGTTATAGCGCAAGCCTTCGAGTCCATCCTCAATATTGAGTGCCGCTTGCAAGAGGTTGAACTCCTCGTTCTCATACACGACCTTCTTAGTGAGTCCGAACGAGTTGAGCGGCTTACCACGCAGGCTGAAGACGGCTTGTGTGTTCACGTCGCGACTCTTGGTGATAGATCCGCTCGCCGAGTCTCCCTCAGTGATGAAGATACACGACTCGTCGGTGCGGTCGCCCTTGGCATCGTTGAGGTGGATGCGGCAGTCACGTAGTTTGCGGTTGTGCATATTGACCTTCTTGGCACGCTCGCGAGCGATTTTGGTGACACCGGCAATGGCCTTGCGCTCCTTCTCGCTCTCCTGTATCTTCTGCAGCATCGTGTCGGCCACCTCGGTCTTGCGATGCAGATAGTTATCCACCTCGGTCTTGATGAAGTCGCCCACAAACTTATTGAGGCTACGGCCTCCAGGTTCCATGGCGGTAGAGCCGAGCTTTACCTTGGTCTGACTCTCGAAGACGGGTTCCTCCACATTGATGGCGATAGCACCTACGATGCCATTACGGATATCGGTGAATTCGTGGTTTTTGTTGTAAAACTCCTTGATGGTGCGGGCTATGTGCTCCTTGAAGGCACTCTGGTGTGTACCGCCCTGTGTGGTGTGCTGTCCATTGACGAATGAGTAGTACTCCTCGCCATACTGGTCGGTGTGCGTAAAGGCAATCTCTATGTCCTCGGTCTTGAGGTGTATGATGGGGTAGAGTGTCTGTGCCGTCATGTTATCGGTGAGCAGGTCTACCAAGCCATTGCGTGAGAGGATGCGCTTGCCGTTGAACATAATGGTGAGCCCCGTGTTCAGGTAGGTGTAGTTGCGCAGCATGGTCTCGATGTATGCTGTGCGGAACGAATATCCCACAAACAAGGTGTTGTCTGGCTCGAAGAGGATGCGTGTTCCCGTTTCCTCGGGACCAGCATCTGTAGTGGTGTCGCTGATTAGATTTCCTTTTTCAAACACTACCGTTCGCACCTTGCCATCGCGATATGAACTGGCCTCGAAGTGCGAGCTGAGCGCATTCACCGCCTTCACACCCACGCCATTAAGTCCCACGCTCTTCTTGAACGCCTTGCTGTCGTACTTACCACCCGTGTTGAGCACGCTCACTGCCTCTACCAACTTGCCTTGAGGGATACCACGACCATAGTCGCGCACGCTCACGCTCTTGTGGTCCACCACCTCAATCTCGATGCGCTTGCCGGCGTGCATCTTAAACTCGTCGATGGAGTTGTCGATAATCTCCTTCAGCAATACGTAGATACCATCGTCGTTTTGTGTACCATCACCCAGTTTTCCGATGTACATACCAGGGCGTAGGCGCACATGCTCCATATCACTCAGGTGGCGTATGTTGTCGTCGGTATACGCTACCTGCTCTTCGATGGGCATATTCAGCTCGTCACTCATAGTGTTTTGATTTATCGCGTAAGGTTACAAGTTCTTATTTTTTTGTCTTCACAATGCGTGTGGCCTCCTGTGTGGCATTGCGCACCTCCACCTGGTGTACTACGGCTTCTGCCAAGTTGCGGAAGGCAAGGCCCGTCATCGTGGTGTCATCCAGAGCTGCGGGACAACCATTGTCGCCACCCTCGCAGATGCTCTGCACCACGGGAATCTGTCCCAAGAGAGGCACTCCCATCTCTTCGGCGAGCTGCTTGCAGCCCTCCTTGCCAAAGATGTAGTATCTGTTCTCGGGCAGCTCGGCAGGAGTGAACCATGCCATGTTTTCTACAAGTCCGAGTATAGGAACATTCACCTTATCGTTGGTGAACATGTCGATACCCTTGCGTGCATCGGCCAATGCCACCTGCTGTGGTGTGCTCACGATGACAGCGCCTGTGATGGCCACGGTTTGGAACGTGGTGAGGTGTATATCGCTCGTACCAGGGGGCAGGTCGATGAGGAAGTAGTCGAGGTCGCCCCAAGCGGCATCACCAATGAGTTGCTTCAAGGCATTGCTCGCCATACCGCCACGCCAAATGGTGGCTTGGGCGGGGTCTACGAAGAAACCTATCGAGAGCAGCTTCACGCCATAGCTCTCGATGGGGATGATGAGGTCGCGCCCGTCGATACGCTCGGCATAGGGACGTGCATCCTCCACTTGGAACATCTTGGGCATCGAGGGACCGAAGATATCGGCATCAAGCAAGCCTACCTTGTAGCCCTGCTTGGCGAGTGCCACAGCGAGGTTGGCCGCTACGGTACTCTTGCCCACGCCGCCCTTGCCTGACGATACGGCAATGATATTCTTCACTTGGGGAAGTAGCTTCTCCACCTCGGGACGTGCCTGCTGGATGGTCTTTACATTAATGGTCACCTCCACCTCGGCACCAGCATCACGTTTGATGGCGGCCTCGGAAGCTTTGAGGATAGACTTCATGAAGGGGTCGGTGGGCTTTTCGAAGATGAGCGAGAACGACACCTTCTGGCCGTCGATACGGAGATCGTCTTCTACCATCTCGGCCTCGATCAAGTTTTTACCCGTTCCAGGGTAGCGCACCGTTGCCAGTGCATCGTGGATAAGTTTGGGATATAGGTTCATGTTTTAGATTCCTGAATGATGAATTCTGAATGCTTGTGCAAACGAATTTTTAATTTTCAATTCTCAATTTTTAATTTTTATCGGCTTGTCTGCAACCCACTACGCTTGCTACGGTTGTAGCTGCGGTAGTCGTCGAGTTCAATCTCAATATCGGGTTCCTGCAGTTCCTGTCCAGGGATGAGGCGGAACTTGAGGTACTTGATGCTCAGTCCGCGGTCGAGCCACTGCTGTTCGTAATAAGTACGGATTGAGAGGATTTCGTCGGCCTGCCCGCTATGATAGAGGTCTGTGGTATTCACCTCGGCGGGAAGGTTATTTACCTTCACCAACGCATCGGTGTAGGTATAGAGGAAGTTGCTATCCGTCTTGAGGTGTATGATGCCGTCAGTCTTGAGGAACGAGGCGTAACGAAGGAGGAACCATGTCGAGGTGAGTCGCTTCGTAGCCTTCTTCATCTGTGGGTCGGGGAAGGTAATCCATATCTCGTCGACCTCGCCCTCTGCAAAGAAGCGGTCTATAATTTCAATGTTCGTGCGCAAGAAAGCCACATTGGTCATCCCCTCGCGCAATGAGTCGGTAGCACCGGTCCACATGCGTGCTCCCTTGATGTCCACCCCGATAAAGTTCTTGTCGGGGTACATGCGCCCCAGTCCCACGGTATACTCACCACGTCCGCAGCCCAACTCCAACACGATGGGATTGTCGTTCTTGAAGAACTCCTCGCGCCACTTGCCGCACATCTCGAAGGGTACCTGTTCGGCCACCGAGTGAGGATACTCGAATACATGCGGGTAAGACGCCATATCGGCAAACTTTGCTAATTTTCCTTTACCCATAGTTTTTGTGTTAAAGAGTTAAAGGGAGACTAATCTCCCCTTAACATCTAATAAATGATTATAGTCCGAAGGCCTCGCGTACCTTGTCTACATAGTCGAGCTTCTCCCAAGTGAAGAGCTCTACGGTGACATCCTTGACGCCTTCGTAGCGTGAGCGGAAGCTCTTGGTCACCACCTCGGGCTTACGACCCATGTGACCATAGGCTGCAGTCTCGGTGTAGATGGGATTGCGTAGCTTGAGGCGCTCCTCGATAGCTTTGGGGCGGAGGTCGAAGAGTTCGTCAATCTTCTTGGCAATCTCGCCGTCGGTCATGTTCACGCGGCTACGGCCATAGGTGTCTACATAGATATTGATGGGCTTAGCCACACCGATAGCGTATGATACCTGCAC
>JAZRFA010000152.1:0-7252 GCA_045661085.1 Bacteroidaceae bacterium | reverse complement strand
GGCTCTATGCCGACGAGGCCGAGGCACGGGCTGCGGTGAGTAGGCGAGAGGTGTATGGCTACCTGTCTATCCCGCCACGGTTTGAGGAGGCGACGATGCGCGGCATGGGGGCTACGCTATGCTATTATTATCACTACGGGCTATTGGCGGTGGGGGGCGAGGTGATGAGTGCATTTGAGACGGCACTCATCCCTGTGCGTATGGCTCCCATCGTGGAGGAGGCCGTCATGCTGGGTGATACGGAGGAGAATATTGAGACCTTCCTCCTGCCTATGACCGCGGATGACCACGCCCTCTATAACCCCTCGCTCGACTATGCCGAGTATCTGGCCGTGCCTATCTTCTACATCATGTTTCAGATACTCGTGTTGCTGGTGACGCTCTATGCCGTAGGGAGCGAGCGCAAATCCTCGTCATCGTCTCCGTTATCGTTTTCGTTTTGGCTCGGCAAACTGCTGCCCTATACGCTCATCTTTGTGGCAGAGGCGATGCTTGCTAATGTGGCGTTCTTTCGTTGGGAGCATATCCCCATGGTGGGTGATATGGGACTGTTTGCCTTGGCGACGGTGCTCTTCATCGTGGCTACGCAGTCGGTGGCAGTCATCCTCTATACGTTGTTCCCCGTGTTGTCGCTGGTCATCAGTGTGGTCTCCATGGTGGGCTCGCTGGGGGCTACGCTCTCGGGGCTCACCTTTCCGCTCAGTGCCATGTCTCCCGTGGTGCAGTATGCTGCTAAACTTTTCCCCGTGCGCCACTTCACCGAGGCCATGCAGTGCATGGTCTATTTCGATGGCGGCTTCTCGGCTTGCTGGCCCCAGCTGGCGGTGCTGTGCGTGTTCCCTCTGGTGGCAGTAGCGCTATTGCCACGATTGCAAAGAATCTTTTCAACTCGTCTTTATGATACGGTGGAGTAGGTGTCCTATGTTTTTGCACATCGCATGGCGCGAGTTTCGTGCCATTGCTACAAGCTACTCGGTGCTGCTGGTGCTCGTGGGTGGTGTGTTTGCCTACGGACTGCTATATAATTATATGTATGCGCCCAATGTGGTGCGCGAGGTACCCATCGTCGTGGTCGACCACTCGCACACGGCTTTGAGCCGACGATATGTTCGTCTGCTCGATGCCACGCCCGATGTGTCAGTCGCCTATCATGCTCAGGATATGATAGAGGCCAAGCGATTGATGCAGCGTGCCGAGGTGTATGGCATCCTATACCTGCCGCGCGACTTGGAGGAACGTATGCTACGGGGCGAGCTCTCTGTATACCCCTTCTATGCCACTACCGATGCCTTCCTCTACTATGAGGCGATGGAGCGGGCTGGCCTCGAGGTGATGGAGGCCATAGATGGCGAGTATCGCACACAGTTGGTTGGTGACCTATCGCTTGGCGGACTTGCTGCCGTGGCTACGCAGAGCCCCGTCACGGTGGTGGGCACGGCACTCTACAATCCCAACGAAGGGTACGGTGTATACCTTATTCCCTCGGTGCTGATGATCATCATCTTCCAGACGCTGATGATGCTGGTGGCGATGATGTCGAACCGCAAGGGCGAGCACGCTCTGCTTGCCTTCTGTGCACCGATGCAGGTCGGGCGCACACGCCTTGCCTTCTCGCTCGTCTGTGGCAAGACGCTCACCTATGCTGTGCTCTATGGCATCTTTGCCTTCTTCCTCGTGGGGTTCCTGCCCCTCCTCTTCGATATCCCTCACGCGGCATCATGGGGCGCATTGGCGGTGCTACTCATCCCCTATATACTGGGCACAAGTTTTCTTGGCCTTGCTCTCTCGCGCTGGTATACCGATGCTGAGGCACCCATCCTGCTCATCGCCTTCTTCTCTATCGGGCTCATCTTCCTCTCGGGCGTGTCGTACCCGCTCGAACTCATCCCCTGGTATTGGCAGGCGGTGCACTATCTCATCCCCGCTGCTCCGGCCGTACTGGCCTATGTGCAGATGGGCAGCATGGAGGCTGTACCCCACGACGTATGGCCCCAACTCCAGGCTCTCTATGTGCAGATGGGTGTCTACTTTGCCTTGGCTGTATGGACATACCACAGCAAGGTGATTCACTCTCGTGCTTGAAGATAGAAAAAGGGGATGTGTCCAAGCGGACATCCCCTTTCTCTGTCGTTTACTTACGATATTCCCACGAGCTCAATCTCGAAGATGAGGGCCGAGTGTTTGGGGATGCCTGCTACGCTCATAGCGCCGTAGCCTACCTCTGAGGGTACGTAGATGCGCCACTTGTCGCCCGGGCACATCTGGGTGAGGGCAATCTGCCAACCGGTGATGAGGTCGGCCAGGCGGAAGGCGTCGGGGTAGCCTTGTTGGGTGTTGTCGTCGAAGACGTTGCCATTGATGAGCATACCCTTGTAGTATACCGATACGATGCTACGTATGGAGGCTCTGTTGCCTGATCCTGATTGCAGAACTTCGTAGAGCACGCCTTGGGCAGTCTTGTGTATGCCTGGTTCCTTTGCTTTGTCGATGAGGTATTGCTTGTTCTCTTCTTTGTAGTTACCCTTTGCCATAGTGATATAGTGTGTGTGGTTAGAATTCGATGAGCAGGCGTGCGTTGAGACGCATGCCGGTGAGGTAGTTGGGCACGGCATAGCGATGGTTCTCGGTGTCGGTAATCCAATAGTAGGAATTGACATTCTTGATGCCGAGGATATTGAACGCATCGAGGCCGAGCCATACGTTGCGGAAGTGCCGCTGCCAGCCGTAGGTGATGGTGTGCTCTTCGTTGTTGACGAGGCGGTAGCTCATACCGATGTCGACACGACGATAGGCAGGAGCGCGGAAGATGAGTCGCTCGCGACCCGAGTGGGGCGGCCCGAAGGGTAGCCCATTGGCATACACGGCACGGAGATTCATCTGCCAACGGTCCGAACCAGGGAAATAGTCGGTAAAGCAGAACGAAAGGTTGAATCGCTGGTCGGTGGGACGCGGATACCACTTGCCGTCAATCTTTTCTTCGGTACTCATGATGGAGGCCGTAATCCACGAATCGGTGCCGGGGATGAACTCTCCGAAGAGTTTCATGTCGAGGCCTGCAGCATAGCCCGACGCACAGTTCTCGCCGTAGTAGGTGAGGCGCACATTGTTTACGTTGTAGGGGATGAGGTTCGAGAGTGCCTTGTAATATATTTCGCTGGTGAACTTGAAGGGGCGGTCCCATACGCGGAACTGGTAGTCCATGGCTCCCACAACCTGTATGGAGCGTTGCGACTTGATGTTGCGGTTGAGTTTCACATAGGATGAACCACTTGCCTGCACGGTGTCGCGGAACTCCTTGTAGAAGGGGCTCTGGTAGTATATGCCTGTGGCAAGACGGAAGGTGAACTGTTCGTTGGCTTCGGGGATGAAACCTACAGAGAGACGGGGCGAGAGAAGGGGCTCACGATTCCACGACCAGTAGGAAAAACGAACGCCTCCGTTGATGACAAAGAGCCCCACATCGGTGTGCTGGCGCCACGTGTCCTGGATGAAGGCCGAGAAGCGGTGGTTACGCACCGTGTTCTGTGAACGCAGGTTATAGATGAGCTCGATACGCTCGCCTGTGTGGGGTAGTGAGTAGCCTGCCGAGTCGCGCATCTCCCACTCGTTGATGTTGTCGGTAATCTGTTCGAGCTTGTATTCGGCACCCCATTGTAGCTGATGCTGTCCTATGGTATGCTTGCCACTCAGCCCGCCCGATACCACCGAGGCGGTGAGGTAGTTGCGGGCGTGCTCCATGTAGGTGCCCACACCCATATTCTTCTCCTCGTCCACATCGTCGAGCCAGTATTGGCTGATGATGTCGAAGGTCTCCTCCTCATCGGTGCGATAGGCCGAGAGGTTGAGCGCAAGCTCGTGGTTGGTGCTGGGCGTGTGGGTTAGATTGAGTGCTCCGAACCAAGTGCGGAACATATCCATCTCCTGTCCGCCGAAATATACTTTGAACTCCTTCACATCCTCCAGTGTGCCGAACGAGGTATTGCGGTCGGCAGGCACAAAGCGGTACTCGTTTTGTGACACGTTGCCGATGAATCCCACTTCCCATTGCTTGGATAGCTTGTAGGTGAGGAAGGTTTGGTAATCCACAAACGAAGGGTCATATTCTCCTTGTGTGTCGAGCGTTCCCAACAGATATTGGCTTGTCTTATAGCGCAGGCTATGGGTCATGCTCCATTTGTCTTCCCTTCCTATCCCGACGTAGGCATTGGCACCGAGCATACTTGCCGAGAGGCTGCTCTCCAGCTTAGTGGGGCGGCGGTAGGTGATGTCGAGCACGCTGCTCATCTTGTCGCCATAGCGCGCTTCGAAGCCTCCCGAGGAGAATCCGATGTTCTCCACCATGTCTGGGTTGATGAACGAGAGTCCCTCCTGCTGTCCAGCACGGATGAGCAGAGGGCGGTATACCTCGATGCCATTGACATATACGGAGTTCTCGTCGTAGTTGCCACCACGCACGTTGTAGGTCGAGGAGAGCTCGTTGGTATTGCTCACCCCCGCCTGTGTGGCGATGAACGACTCCACTGAGCCTCCCGAGGCATCGGGCATCAGGCGTGCCTGCTTCTGCGACAGGTGCTGCATAGTGCCCGTCTGGCGGCGTGTCTCACGGATGGTAACTCCTTGCAACGAGGTGTTAGAGTGGGGGAGCATGACGTCCAGCGTAATCACTCCCGTGGGCTTGTAGAGTATGCGCCGGCGTGTCTGATGGCCTATCATTGAGAAGGTAATCTCCACCGTGTCGGCCGAGGCTACCGATATAGAGTATTCCCCCTTGAGGTTGGTGGTGGTGCCCTTCATCTGGCGTGCCACCCAGATGTTGGCAATCTCCACGGGGCCTCCCGTCTCATCGGTGACGCGCCCCTTGATGGTGGCGCCGTCTGCCGGCGTGCTCTCTTGTGCGCACAGCATGTCGAGGGTGAGGCTCAGGAATAGGATGAGTAGGGCTGCCTTTTTCATATACTATGTAAGAACGTGAAAAACGCACAAAACGTATGTACGGCGGTATATATTTTAATAGTTTGCCAGCCGTACCACCCGTATACCGGGGCAGTTCTTGCGGTTCTTGAGGTAGTCATATAGCGATTGCTCGTCGATGACCACCCTGCCCAGCTTCATGGATGCGTGCATCAGGTGCAGGGTGTCGCCTCGCCACACGGCGAATCCTAGGTGGGTGACGTCGAGCCCCTCGATGGTAGTTACCAGTGCTAGGATGTCGCCATCACGGATGGGCAGCTCCCCGGGTGGCAAGTTGAGATGCTCCTTGCCGAGGTAGTGGATAGGGTAGTGGGCATACCTCTGCTCGATGGCCCTTATGGAATCTACTGCCCAAGCGTGCGTATTGAGGTAGGGATAGCTTTGCGGGTGCTCGCTCATAAACGAGAGAGTTAGCGTATCGGTTCTCCATATGGTGCTTTCGACTTGAGGAGCCAGTTCGCGCCACACCCCGCACCGGGCGTTCTCGGCCACCCAATCGGTAAAGTAGTGCAGGCGCGACAAGTAGCCATCTATCACCCCATCCCGATAGCGCAGGGTCTGCACCTGTTGTTCAAAGGTGAGACTGTCACTCTGCATCGCAAGCCAACGAGCCACAGAGAGTTCTACGAAGGTGGTGCAATCCATACTATCCTCATTGATGACGAGGCGCTCCTCATCCTCCACCTCCAACGTGCCAGCCATATAGGGAGTGCCGAGGTATGACTGGGCTACTTCAAGAATATCCTTGGGGAGTGCGCACAACAGGCATAGTATGAATGTATATAGTTTCATTTGCTGAAAATTTATAAAAAACGACCTGTCTTCATTGACCGAAAAAGGGAGCTACATCGTGTAACTCCCTTGTCCTTTAGCTGAGTGATTCCGTTGCGACTCGAACGCAAGACCTACTGCTTAGAAGGCAGTTGCTCTATCCAGCTGAGCTACGGAACCGACCTTAATATCGTGTTGTTATGAAAAAACGGTGCAAAATTATATCTTTTTATTGATTTTGCAAAGAAAAGAGAGATTTATTTCTTGTTTTGTTATATCTTTGTTCGGACTAACGTAAATTGTGAATGACATGAATGAGACTATCCTTCGTTGGCTCGGAGCATTAGGTATTGCTAATAGTGATAGCAACTGGGTGTATTGGACGATAGCTTTAGTGGCCATTGCTCTCATCATCCTTCTGGCCAATGTGCTTTGTCGCTATGTTATTATACCCTTAGTGAAGAAGATAACCAAGCGTACGCAATCATCTTGGGATGATATCATTTTCAATGACATGCTGTTGAGGGACATCGCCCATCTGGTTCCTCCTATCATCATAGCCATGCTTATACCGATGGCTTTTGATCATGAGCAACCGCTACTTGAGTTCATACTCAAAGTGAATGCTATATATATGGTGGTAGTAATAGCTAAACTACTATGCACATTCCTCTCATCGCTCTACAAGCTTTCTGTTCGCCGGAATAGCCTAAGGAGCCATTCGCTGAAAGGGGTGTACCAGATGCTTAAGATTGTTGTCATCTGCATTGCTATCATTATCATTATCAGTATACTTGTCAATAAAAATCCTGGCTATATCCTTACTGCACTTGGAGCTTCTGCAGCAGTGCTCATGCTGGTGTTTAAGGATATGATTCTTGGCCTTGTGGCGGGTGTGCAGCTTACGGCCAATGATATGTTGCGTCCCGGTGACTGGATCTCCATGCCCAAGTATGGGGCCGATCGTGATGTCATGGAGGTGACGCTGACCACCGTCAAGGTACAGAACTGGGACAAGACCATCACGACCATACCGCCCTATGCCTTGATTAGTGACTCGTTCCAGAACTGGCGAGGCATGAAAGAGAGTGGGGGACGCCGTGTGAAGCGCTCCGTATATATAGACATGCGCTCCATTGCCTTCTGTACCGAAGAGCAGATGGCCGAGTTCTCTGAGCGTGGATGGCTCGATGGTGTTGAGCGTGAGGATAAGTTTGTGGTCAATCTTCATATCTTCCGCAATTATTTAGAGAACTATCTGCGCCAGCACCATCGTGTTAATCAGAATATGATTATCATGGTACGCCAGCTGCAGCCCACAGCCCAAGGTCTTCCCTTAGAGCTTTACTTCTTCTCTGACGGGACTGACTGGGTGCCTTACGAGCATCTGCAAAGTGAAATATTCGAACATGTCTTTGCTGTGTTACCTACGTTCGGCCTCCGAGTGTTCCAGTCTCCAATGGGTATCGACTTTAGTGGTGAGGGGTTTAGTGGTGAACGGTAAAAGAGG
>JAZRFA010000151.1:0-5509 GCA_045661085.1 Bacteroidaceae bacterium | reverse complement strand
TTCTATAGTCAGCAATGACATAAAAAGGCATTCAGGTGGTTATAGTGTCGGGGTTCCACCTCTTCCCATTCCGAACAGAGAAGTTAAGCCCGACCGCGCCGATGGTACTGCGTTTGTGGGAGAGTAGGTAGCCGCCGTTTTCAGGAGAGAGGAGTTGTCCAGTGAGGATGACTCCTCTCTTTGTTTGTTGGCCCTAGATGTTCTACGTGTCCTAGATTATTTAGATTTTCTAGGATGTTGTAGGCCTAAGAAGACTTTGAGAGTTTTGTGGTGGTTGGATTATGGTATGGTTATCCTAGATGTTCTATGTTTTAGGAATTCTGTTTCGGGATTTTGTTTTTATATGTGGAAATAAAAGTGTAAATTCGCGGTGCGATATATGAATCAAGGAATATAATCAAATAAATAAAGACAATGACTCCTATCGTAAGTATTATCATGGGCAGTACAAGTGACCTGCCCGTAATGGAGAAGGCTGCGGCTTTCTTGAATGAGATGAAGGTGCCTTTTGAGATGAATGCTCTCTCGGCTCACCGCACCCCCGAGGCTGTAGAGGCTTTTGCTAAGGGTGCTGCTGAGCGTGGTATCCGTGTGATTATTGCTGCAGCGGGTATGGCAGCTCATCTTCCTGGTGTGATTGCTGCCAGCACTACAGTACCTGTGATTGGTGTGCCCATCAAGAGCACACTTGAGGGTATGGATGCACTGCTGGCTATTGTGCAGATGCCTCCTGGTATTCCTGTAGCTACTGTGGGCATCAATGCGGCGCAGAATGCGGGTATCCTTGCTGTGCAGATGTTGGCACTCTCTGATGCCGAGCTGGCTATACGCTTTGCAGCTTTCAAGGAGAGCCTCAAGCGCAAAATCGAGAAGGCCAATGAGGAGCTCAAGACCGTGAGTTACGAGTATAAGGTGTGATCCCTTGAAAGAATTGGCGATATATCGTATCAAAGGAGAAGCGACCTTCACTTCGGTGGAGGTCGCTTTCTTTATGCCTTGGTGTCGTGTGCCATGAGCACACGGCCATGCTTATGTGCGGAGCTTGAGGCCTGCGAAGATGGTGTCGGGCTTGAAGGCGAATACCGAGGCCATCTCGCCCGACATGCAGAAGCCACACTGGTTGCACTTGTCGGTGCCATGGCCTACGCAGAGGCCGCGGCTGCCGTCGGGGTAGATGAAGTTGGTCACCCAGCAGCGCTTGGTGAACTTGCCCGTCTTCATCAGCTTCAGTCCCGACTTGGAGTTCATGATGGGGTAGCCCTTCTTCTTGTACTCGATGACGCGGTCGATGATTTCGGCACGCTTCTCCATGTCGAGGGCGAGGTACTCGGTGCCCTCGAAGGGGGTGTGGAAGTTGATGGAGATCTGCTCGATGGCAGGGTTGTTCTTGGCATACTCGATGGTGTCGTCCACGGCGGTGTAGTTGAGCGTGTTGACCACCATGTTGACACTGAGGTGGGGATGGCCACACTCCGCGATGTTCTTCTCCAGCTTGGCGAAGGTGCCCTTACCGCGCACCTCCTCGTGGTAGCCGTTCACGCCGTCGAGGCTCACCCAGATGGAGTCGGCCGTGCTACCCTTGAAGGGGAGCTGTGCGTTGGTGGTGATGGTGCATGAGAAGAAGCCTATCTCCTTGGCCAGTGCGATGAGGTCGTTGATGCGCTTGTCGCCATCCTTCCAGATGGTGACCTCGCCGCCCTCGAAGTCGACGAAGCGTGAGCCCTGGTCGTAGGAGTACTGCAGGTGTTCGCGCACCTGCTCGTAGGTCATGTTGTGCGGGTTCTTGAGTTCGTAGACACTGCAGTGCTTGCATCGCAGGTTGCAGATGTCCGAGATGAAGAGTACGGTCTGCAGCGGTGCGCGGCGACCGAAGAAGCGTGCCCTGATGAACCATTGGGCGAGGTAGAATAGCTTGCGCATGTATCTTTTAGAGTTTAGTGTTTAGAGTTGAGAGTTGAGGGTTGGCGTCGTTTGAGAGTTAATGGGCTTTTGGCTATTGGCTCCAGAGAAGACGAAAACGAAAACCTTTATTCTCGGTAATCGGTAAACGGTAATCGTTAATCGTTAATCACGGCTCACAGTTCTTAAACAATAAAGTTTACGACGATAATCACGAAGCAGAACATGGTGACGATGTTGCGTGCGGTGAGCCAGCGCAGCATGAACCAGTCGAGGCCTGCCTTGCGGAAGCGCTCAAAGTCGCCCATCGGGCCCATCCAGCGCTTGGGTTCCAGTGAGGTCTCCTTATGGTTGACAAAGTCGCGGAGCGAGCCCACGAGCCAGAGCGATACGGGCATCACGAGCAGCACGGCCAGGTAGGCCCAGTGGAGCAGGCCGAGTGCTACGCCCACGGCTACGATGAGGTAGGGGGCGGTGTTGATGAATGCCGAGAGGGCGATCTGTCCCTTCTTGCCACCCATGAGGTGCGCCATGGTAGTCTTGCCCATCTTCATGTCGGGCACGGCATCGAGCACCGAGTGTGAATATACGATGTTGGTCACCAGCAGGCCTACGGCTGTAGAGAGCAGCCATATCTTCCAGTCCACCACACCCGTCACCGAGTAGTACACGCCGCTCATCATCAGCGGACCGAACATGACGAAGATGACCGCCTCGCCCAAGCCGCGGAAGCCCAGCTTCAGGGGACCGCCCGAGTAGGAGGCACCGATGAGGAGCGCTGCTACCGCCCATGCGAGGATCATCCATCCGCGGATAGCAAATACGATGACTCCCATCACGGCTGCTATACCTAAGAAGCCGACAGTTGCCTTGCACAGCTGCTTCACGGTCGCCTCGCCCGAGGTGAGGTAGGGGTACTTGATCATACGGCCACGGAAACCCTCGCCCACGACCTCTTTGCGTGCTTCGGCCGAGCCCACACGGTAGTCGAAGTAGTCGTCGAGCAGGTTCATACCCAAGTGAAGAAACATGACACCGACCAGTGCGGCGAGCGCAGCCACCCTTGAGAATTCTTCGTTACCATACGACAGTGCTACGGCTGTGATAGCGGGCAGCATACTCTGCGGCAACGATATGGGACGCGCATTTTGAAACCAAGTTTTGAATGTATTCATAGTTGTCTTTGTTTAGAGAGTACAAAATTAGTGCAAGGCGAGAGAAATGCCAAATTTATTTGAGCATTTCCGAGCCGCAGCCTAATTTCAAGCTGCGAAGCAGATTAAAGTTAGTGCCAGCCGAGAGGAGAACAAAATAAACGCGTTTATTTTTTATCCCGAGGCGCCGTGTATCTAAAACGATGTAATCGTTAAAATTAGTGCAAGCCGAGAGGAAATGCAAATTTATTTACGATTTTTCGAGGCGCCTCCTAATTTCAAGCTGCGAAGCAGATTAAAGGTAGTGCCAGCCGAGAGGAGAACAAAGCATCTCGCCTAATTTCGTATCATAAATTATCGTTCAATCTACCTTTTTTAGTCCGCTATTGCGCCATTTCAACTAATAATAAAGGTTAAAGTTTTGCCTCGGGCTGCAAATTCTTAAAGTTTTAGTTGTACGGACAGAAACTTTTGTTTTCCTTTGCCGAAGAAATCAACTAAAAGTTTAGGAATAATGAAAAGGACCAACGAACTCACCCGTGCAGAACTGCAGATAATGAACATCTTGTGGAACCTCCAGAAGGCTTCGGTCAATGAGGTGCTGGAGCAGTTTCCCGAGCCCAAGCCTGCCTATAACACCGTGCTCACCTTCCTTCGCATCCTGCGCGAGAAGGAGTATGTTGCCAGCGAAGCCGTAGGCAAGCAGCACCGCTTCTATCCTCTCGTCCAGCACGACGAGTACAGTAGCCGCTTCCTGCAGAATGTGAAGAACACACTCTTCCGTGGCTCGGCAACAGACCTCGTCAACTTCTTCGTCAAGGAGGAAAACCTCTCAGCGCAAGAGATAGAGGAGTTGATAGAACTGTTGAAGAAAGGAGGCCTCCCCCCTGCCCCTCCCGAGGAGGGGAGTTACTAACACCGCAATTGAATAGCCAATAACAAATAACACTAACCAATCCATTCCTCCTCCGCGAAGACCGAAGTCCTCCTTCATAGGAGGGGCCAGGGGAGGTCATTCATCCTATTATGTACACTTTTCTTCTATATATAATAAAGGTATCGCTCACGCTCGCCGCCTTTTACCTTTTCTACAAACTGCTGTGCAGTCGCGACACGTTGCATCGGTTCAATCGTGGGCTGTTGCTTCTCATCCTCGCCCTCTCGGCGGTGCTTCCTCTCGTACATCTCGATCTTGGCATGATTATCCCTGAGCCGGGTGCCGCTTTTGAGAAACTGACTCTATCTCTCGAACCCATGGAAGAGCCAGCAGCAAGTGGCCTCCTCGCCGAAGAGGCTACATCGACCCCGTGGCAACGTCTGGCCATGCTATGGAGCATGGTTCCGTGGCGTGCCGTACTCGTAGGAGCCTACCTCATCGGTCTTGTGGTGTGTCTTGTGCGCTTTGCCTCCTCGCTTCTTTCCATCGTGCGGCTCATCAGGGGAAGCCAACGCCAAGCGTTGCCCGACGGCATCATCCTCGTCACCCACACCAAGGACTACAGTCCCTTCTCGTGGATGCGCTACATCATCGTCTCAGAGCGTGACCTTCGCGACAATCGGGATATGATTCTTGCTCACGAGCGGGCACACATCCGCCTCGGCCACTCGTGGGACCTGCTCTTTGCCCAACTCTGTGCCACGATGCAGTGGCTCAACCCTGCCGCATGGCTCCTCAAGCGCGAGCTCGAGGACATCCACGAATACGAGGCCGACAACGATACGCTACGCCAAGGCTTCGACGCACGGCAATACCAGCTGCGCCTCTTCGAGGCTGCTGCGGGTGTGAAATACAGTTCGTTTACCAATAACTTTACCAATTGTTCCACTAAAAAACGTATTATTATGATGATGAAAAAGCAAACCAGCCCGTGGGCACTACTCAAGGCTCTGTATGTGCTCCCCGTAGCATTCGCTGCCGTAGCCGTTATCTCTTGCACCTCGCCGAAGGAGAAAAAAGACAGCGGTCACCTTTCAGATGTTATGGTACATGGCGAAAATCCGCTTCTCGTATTTACCTTTGAAGATAGTACAGAACTCAACATTCAAGGCAAACAACTCAACTACGACGGCATGCCCGACTTTGATTATCTCAAACCATGCGGACTAACGCCCGAGAACATCAATAGCATTGACGCTCTGCAAAGTGAAGAATCCAAAGCCTTATATGGGGAGAGAGGTTCCAACGGAGCCGTCCTATTCGGAGTCAAGGGAAAGACTGCCAAGGAGGTGTTCGCCTCCCTCTCCGATTATGCCGTAGAGACTGGTAGCGAAGAGTCACTTAAGGTTAACCTCAAGAAAACCTCCAAAGGAGGAGTAGAAGGAGGCACACCGTTCACCTATGAAACTACAACCATCAAGCAGGAAGAGGATGAGGTCTTCCAAGTCGTAGAAGAACAACCTATGTATCCTGGCGGAATGCAAGAGCTGATGAAGTATCTGCAAAAGGAGATGAAGTA
>JAZRFA010000150.1:0-39029 GCA_045661085.1 Bacteroidaceae bacterium | reverse complement strand
GAGAGAGATTGGAACTACCAGCCCCTATATCATAACATAACGTGAGTTCGATATAAGAAATCATTTAATGGAAACGTCTAACTAACTGTCCCTCTGTTTATAGAGGGGCAACGCGAGATGAGCGTTGCTTGCGACGACGGGAGCTTTAGCTCCCCAAAGTCGTCTCAGGAGGGAGTTGCCTTTCCCTTACGGCCAGCGAACACGTTTCCAAACGAAGTGCGGAGTAATATTTTTCTTATTTGTTTTCTCTACGCGCTATGCTTGTAACGCCCCCGCCCTGTGGGCACCCCCTCTATAAACAGAGGGGGAGTTTGCAAAGCGCTCACAATTAACATGGTAAGAATATCGCTTATATCGAACTCACGTTAACATACATGAGCACACTTGGATTATCATACGCAGTGTCCGCCAATAAAGGCATGGTTTACAACCACATACCCCTTATTGGCGGACACTGGCAGATGAAAACGGGAAAAGGCTTTTTCCGTATTACTTCACCTCGTCCAGATAGTAGAGATCACCCGAGAGGATTTGTTCTATACGCAGGGCGAGCTCATCGATTTCCATATCGAGCGATACGGCGTGTCCCTCGGGTTCGATGAGGATGATGCGAGGAGTCTTCTCTATGCCATAACGCTTGGCAGCGGGCGAACTGATGCCAGCACCATCGCAAGCATGTAGCCATCCCTCACGATCTATACCGAGGGTCTTTACTGCCTCTTGCCATGCAGCGATATCGCTTCCAAGAGAGATGCTGAGAATAACAAAACCATCACGCTGCTCACGAGTCAGCGCGTAGACATTCTGCAACTCGGCCATCATCTCGGCAGCCTGCGTCGCATCGTTCCAGAAGTTGAGGATCACATGCTTGCCGCGATAGTCGGCCAGGTGCTTGGTCACTCCATCCAGCAGAGGCAAGGTGATATCCGGAGCCTCGGTGCCAGCCTTCAAGGTGCTGGCAAGCATCGTATTACGAAGCGAATGATAATAAGGATGTTCCTGGAGCGACACGGCAATGGTCTTGGTCATCTGCTCGCCATAGGCCTCACTGAGTTTCGGGAACTGACACTGCTCGATGACCATAGGAGTCATGGGCGATGCGTTGTGGTCGATGAGGAAACGCAGCTCTTCGGCCTCGGTCTTGATAGCCTCCTGGGCCTGGATGCGCTTTACCTCCTGTTTGCCTTCGGCACTTTCGAGCCATGCGCCACCATGACGTTTCTCCAGTTCAGCCACCAGCTGCGCTACCCTATCCTTCCCTTCACTGGCAATAGCCTGATAGGCGGCATAGTCATCATTGGTAGGAGTACCAGTCACAATACTCAGCTCGGGTTGAGTGGCAGCAGAGGTGTTCACCACCACTTCACCGGGCTCTACAAAGAGTGCGACACCCTTTCCCTCACCAAATCCTGTGATGACATACTGTAGCACAGGCTCACCCGGTGCCAACTCATACTTAAAGGTATAGACACCCTTCTTTACCTTGGCTGTAGCCATTACCGATGTTTGGCCAAACTCATTGGTACGGGTCAACTGTACTACTTTTACCTTCTTGCCATCGGCAAGCTGGCTATCACCGATACGGCCATTGATAACGCAGGTTTCTTGTGCGCTCACAGCCATACAGCCTGCGAGAGCTATGATTGCAAATATCTTGTTACGCATAAGTATATAGATTTTATTTATTTCGCTTCATCTACTATCGCCTTCAGTCTCTTCACCATCTCTTCGCCACGGAGACCAAAGGCCACGACATTACCTTCGGGATCGATAAGCGCCGTAAAGGGAACCCCCTTAACGCTGAAGAGCTTAATGCCCTCACTGTTCCATCCTTTCAGGGTGGAGATGTGTATCCAGTTCTTATGGACAAGCTGGTTCTTCTCGATACAGTTGACCCAGTCGGGGCGTTTGTTATCGATTGAGTAGCTCAATACCACCAGATTCTCGCTATTGTCGGAGTAGGCCAGCGCCTCCTTCAAGTAGGGTATCTCACGACGACAGGGAGCACACCAGCTAGCCCAGAAGTCAATAAAGACATACTTGCCTCGGAAGTCAGACAAGGAGTATTCCTTCCCCTCAGGAGTAAATCCACTGATATCGGGTGCCTCAGAGCCCACCTTGAGATTGGCCGCACGCACCTCATTAACTAACTCCTTGTAAATAGGCAATGTGCGCAATTGTTGTGGCACAGCATCGAGGAAGGTCTGGATGACATCGGTCGTGAAGGTGGGCACCATAGCGAACTTAATGATATAGAGCACCACCGGTGAGTCGAGATGACTGTAGATGAAGTCCATGAATGCCACCTTGAAGTGGATGTTGTTGACATAGAATGTGGGCGAGGTATACGCCATCTCGGTTCTCGGGTCACCCTTTGCCCCTTCTGGGAGATTAGCCTGCGCAGCCTTCATACGCGCCTTAGCCTCCAGAATACACTGGCTGTTGAGGTCGAGGTAGGCCTGATAGACATCGTTGCTGGGAGTTCCGCACACCTTTGCACCTACCGGATAGGCCGCATCGAAGGGGCCTACCTTGATTTCGCCCTCCTCGATGAAGACCTGTATGCTACCATTGTCGAAGCCCGTAATGTTATAGAGCGCAAGCGTCTCGGGTGCTACTCCTTCGATGACAAACTTATTGTCCACTACAGGAACCGTAGCCACGACTACAGGCTGTCCATCGACAAGTTGTTCAAGACGTACTTCCTTGACCATCTCCTGACTGTAGCAGAGCACAGGGCTGCTCATTTCACCACGGATAACAAATTTCCGTTCTTGTGCTGTACCCCAAAAAGCGACGCACAACAGCATCAATGTGAATAGTTTTCTCATAGTTTATCTTTTTATAAGTTTTCCAATAGGAACTGTCTCAGCGCATCTCCTTTCAGACCGGTCGCAATGATGTGGTTGTTCTCGTCGAGGATAAAGATGGAGGGTACTCCCGTGACATTGTAGAGACGCACGAGGTCGCACTTCCAGCCCTTGAGCGACGACACATTGATCCAGTTGAGTCCATCCTTCTCAATAGCCTTCTCCCATGAAGCCTTGTTGGTGTCGAGCGAGACACCGATAATCTCCAAGCCCTTGGCGTGGAACTCATCGTATATCTTGCGCAAGGCCGGATTATTGAGGCGGCAAGGACCGCACCAGCTGGCCCAGAAGTCTACAATCTTAATCTTTGCCTTCACACTACTCATGGTCACCATATTGCCCTGCACATCAGGCAGCGTAAAGTCGGGAGCCTTGGCACCTCCCTCGGTCTTGGCCAAGCGAGCGATGCGTTCCTTGATGATGCGGCCATACTGTGAGGACTTAGCCGCCTCGCTTAACCCAGCATAGAGGCTGCGTGTCTCACGAAGATTGGCATCGCGCATCTCGATATTGGAACAGTAGGTATAAGCCTTGATGAGGTTGTCGTTGCAATCGAGGAAAGCTGTTGTAAATCCTCGCAACTTCTCCTGCTCGATGCGCAGGGTATCGTTCACAAGACTGGCTCCACGGAACTTACGCTCTGCACGCAAGGCATCGTAACGCTGCTGCAAGTCGGCGATGCGGGCTTGCATCGCCTCGGAAGTCTTCATGTGTGACGTATAGGCATCGTTAAGCTGTCCACCACGGATGTAGAAATTGTCCTTCTCACTCAAAAGTGCTTCATAAGACACTCCTGGCTCAGCAAAGAATGCAAAGCCACCCGAGAAACCCTCAACGACGAGTTGCATCATAAGGGGTTCGGTGGCCGTAGCCTTGAGATCGAACTTACCCCGTTTGAAGTCACAGAACCCCAAGGTATCAGTTGCTGTCTCCGAAGAGCGCGCCAGCAAATACAGACGCCCCTTCTTGATGCCATCAATCTTTCCCTTGACCCGTATATCGCCTGCTTGAGCTACCGCACTCGTTACGCCGAGCACAATGAACAAAACGAATAATATATTCTTTTTCATAGTTTTAATTTTCTTCATAAACCTGCTTATAGAGATAGTCGTAAACGAACTGGATATCCTTGATTTCACCCCAGTGATTACCCTCGTCATCCTTATCGTAGAAGCGCGTGCCATAGTCTTCGTCGACATCAGAGGCTGTAGTGAACTTTATCCCTGCAATGGCTCCGTTTGTCCCGTTGAACAGTACGATGTCGAGATTCAGTCCAAGGTCGTCACTGAAGGCAGATTTCTCTTCAGCGCGGAACTTTATCTTTGTCACCTCATACTCCTCCGGTGCCTCGTACACGACAAAGCGGTCACCGTTCGATACATTGTAGCGATACACCGTGTTACCCTCAGCAAAGAAGAGGTTCGAGGTGGTGAACCATGAGTTATAGGTGATGGTCGACATATCGGTAGGCGTAAGTCCAGCAAGACGCTTCTCACTGACAATGGAATAGGCCGAGAGGACCTCCGGCTCACCATCGACACCTCGACGTTCATTGACCTTACTGCCATCACCAATCTCCAGCTTCAGCAATTCATAACGATAATAGTCACCTGTAGCCTCATCCTTAAAGATGAAGAACGCATTTTGCTGGTCATAGTTGTCACGGTAGTTGATATAGCCCAGTACACCAGTCATCTCAGCCGGTGACTTCTGCAAACCGACAAACTTCACATGAGCGTCAAGCAAGGCATTCATAGAGATATAGCTGGCTTCAATGGAGCTACCCTCATCCACAGCAAACCCACCATCTTCCTTGGCCGAATAGAGGAAGCGGCCATGCTTGGCATCCCACATCAAGAAGCGATTGCCAGTAATCGTGGCAGCTGTAATCTCGTAATCTGACTGATGCGGAAGGTTGGGATTGTTCTCACAACCAGCTCCAGGCTTATAAAGTGCATGCACATGGTTGCCCACATATGCCTCTCCGTTCTCCGTGAGTACGACCTTGTACAGGGTTTCATTCGAGGGGTCACCAGTCTGCATAGTCCTAAGATAGGAAAAATCTGAGTTCACAGGCTTGAATATTTGATCTGCTGTAAACCTCACGTTCATTCCATGCGGATTGTATGCCTTGGTCTCACCATTACTTGCATAGACAGTAAGCACATTGGTTGCTCCATCGGGCGAACCATCGATAGGGATATTATGATAGGTGGTATAGCCAAAGCCCGTAGCATTATTATAAAGATTGTTGTCGCGGGTGACCGACTTGACATCAGTATATGTCTTTGTTTCGTTACCAATAACCTCGATATTACCAATCTTGCGTTCCCCTTCGCTACCGTGCAGCACGAAAAGGCTGTTCTTGAAGATGGGGCGCGTGGAAATCGTAAACTTGGAATAATGGGAAAGATCGGTGCTTGTGTCATAGATTTCCAGGAAGATCTCGTACGACATCGGTTTACCAATGGGGAGGTCTACCTCCAAGTAACCCTTTGTACGTATCGTATCCTTTACCCCCTTGCCTTGTTGGTCGACATAAGTACGATTCCAATAGAATTCAAGATTGTCGAGGTCCTTTGCCAACGACTGTTCTACGAAGGCTTCGATACGGCACCTGCTACCACTCTCATCCCTCGCCTGCTGTACCTCGATGACTCTGCTCGATACAGCCGGAGAGAAGGTCACCGACAGAATCTCATTCATCGTATCCAAGGTATACTCGTAGTTACCTTTATCTTTGTAGCACCCTGTAAGAGCAAGGGCCAATAAAAGAAATGATGCTATCTTTTTCATACGATTATCTTATTTATAGTTCCACTTCCGGAATATCAAACTTAGTATATCGCCCATCATTAGCGGCCTTGATGATGCGGTAACACTCCTTGATACGCTCTTCTCCTGCAAGTTGATTAGGACCTACGGGTGTGGCATCCCAAGAATAGGTACCAGCTTTCACATCATAGACAAAGGGGAATAATGACGCTGCAATAAAGGTATCGGCATCCTCCACCTTCGCTACCTCCTTAATCATAAACAGGTACTTCTTGCGTTCGTACGCACCAAAATACTTCGTCACCACATCAGCAGTACCCAATCCTTTGGGATCTTCCCACCAAAAGGGTTGGGGCACATTCGTATAGTCTACGGTACCTAGCTTCACGATACTTTGAGGGTCATAATCGGCAAGTGTCAGGCCATTCTGAGCATTGCGGTTATACTCGTCAAGCATCTCGGGCACAAGTTCCTTGTTGAGTGCCTTCAAGGCCGTCTTCAGTTCACCATTGGCACCATCATATGCCTCACACAATTCCATCAACTCCTTGACACTCGTTCCTCCCAATCGGCCACCCAGTCGGGTCAGTTTTTCCGCTTTGAAATTTCCGAGTTCTTCCTTCAGATTGTTCCAGAAGTAAGGTTCTGTGTAAGCAGGATTGTAATCTCTCTGTAGTATGGGAAAATCCACCGCAAGCGTTATCGAATCCTTTGCTTCACCGTCAATAGACCCCTTCTCTGCCAACAGCGCATTCACTGCGCTGACATTGAGAGCCAAAATATCATCAAAGAGATATCCCTCCGGACCATCCTTATATAACTTCTCATAGAAGTGGTTATCCTTCGTATGTCTTGCCAAGAAGATATGCTTCCCTCGGCTCCATGCGCCAAGGAGAGACTCCATATGACTATACCATACGACAGGTTTCTCATACGACTCAGTCACGAAGACTTGTACCTCTTCCTTTCCATTGATACCGAGCCCGATATCGCCACTACCGTCAAGGTAGACACATACGCCATAGAGCACATCTTCCAGCTCGGGACGTACAATCTTTACCTCGATATCCTTCTCGTACTCTTTATTGGAGAACACCACCTCATCAATAATGACATCAGCCAGTTCATATCCTTCTATGGGTCTAGTCTTCACAGCCAATGTGCGTCCCTCCTCCATAAGATAGCCGAGGAGTTTCACCCTCAGCATCAACGCCACGGTGTCGGGATGTCCTACGATATGGTCACTGAAGTTGAGTGTCTTGTCATATTCAGCCGCTGTGGCATAGTCAAAGTAGGCACCATTGGCCCCCTCGTCAAAGAATTCAGGGTCGCGCTTTTCACAAGACGCCGTTACGAGCGCCAAGCACAACAAGGAAACTGCTAATTGTATATTCTTCTTCATAATCCTTCAGCCATTAGATATCCTTATGCATATTTTCGTCGCCGTTGTCTATTTCGTCTTCGGCCACCTCTTCATTCTCCTCGGTCCATCCATACTGCACCTCCGCATCAGGCAAAGGGAACACGAAGTTCTCTGCTACGAGTGTCACCTCATCGGGGCAATAGGTAAGGGTTCCAATGAGTCCATGCGTCTTGAGGAACCAATAATACTGACCTTCGCCATAGAACTCCTTGCGATACTCCTTGTTGAGCTCGTTGATGCGATTCTCGTCGGTATCGCACTTGACATCCTTGGCTTTCGATATGCCACGCTTGTTACGCACGGCATTGATATGGGATGCTGCAACCTTCGCATCTTCCGAAGCCTCACAAGCAATGTAGTACATCTCGGGAAGACGGATGAGCGGGATAATCTCGTGGTCATTGTCTACATACTTCAACGATATGGCATTCTGCAACTCGTTATTGCGGTGCATGGCCGTACCTTGCGCTCGGATGTCCTCACTCTCGGAACCTACCGACTCAAAGAGAGCATTGAGCGTAGAGATCTTCAAGTAGTACTTTGTGTTGAGTTTTTCACCCACTGCAAAGTAGTCTGAGAGATTATCTTGCAACTCATGCATGCTAAGTCCACAGATGAGTTCCTTGGAAAGTATAGGGTCGTTGTAGTTGCTCGTCTGCAGCGTGAGCCCACACTCCTCGATGACTTGGTTGGCATACATCACCGCACTATCCTTGACACCTGCATAGTTGTATACACGCGCCAATGTGGCATTAACAGCATGGTAATTGAAACGATATTTACGGCTGTTTCTGACGTCGCTCAAGTCGAGGTCCTTCTCATAGGCCATACATTGGCGTGCCTCCAATAGGTCGTTAATGATATGGCGCAACACCTTTTCTGCAGGGAGCAAGGGCTGCTTGGAGTGGTCAGCGACAGTACGATAAGGCATGCACTTCATCGTCCTGCCCTTCTCGTCTCCCGCATAGTTCATGGGACCCCAACCACGTAGCAAGTCAAAATGAAGGAAGGCACGCAATGCCAATGCCTCTCCACGTATCATATTGCGAGTGTCCTCATTCACAATCACTGTCTCGCCATTCAAGTCCAGCCACTTCAACAAGTTGTTCGCATTGGCGATGGTGTGATATTGCTGCTGCCACACATTGGCGAGCACACCCTTCGTATTGTAGGTATTGGTCTCGCGATCGTAGACATAGATACTGTTGCGGTCCGAAGTCCCGTCGGGAAGCTTGTCATACATCTGCACCAGCTGATCCATAAGTCCAAAGGTCAGATTCTTTCCATAGGTATCCTCCTCGGTCATCACGATATAGAGTCCAGCGAGTGAACTCATGAATCCATTCTCTGTCGTGAACAGTTCCTTTGCAGGGACATCGGTATTGGGAGCCACATCGAGCCAGTCTTCACAAGAGGTGAGGGCAAGTACTCCGATGAGTATATATAGAGTCTTCTTCATATATTCTTCGTTTTAGGTATGATACATTAACGGAACATGAGTGACATCGAGAGCGTGTAAGAACGCGCAAAGGGATAGTCTAGACCACGTTCCATTCGGATGGGCGAGATGCGTGCGATGTCATTGGTCGTAAAGTTCAAAGCCAGCACATCGATATTGGCCTTGCGGAGTGCCTTGAAATCTTGTCCTGACAAACGATAACCAAGACTTAGGGTAGCGAAACGTATCTCATTGTCCTTCATGATGAAGCGTGTGCTGGCAGGCGTATTGGCTCCAGTAGGACTGAAACCCACGAAAGAGGTTACATCACCCGGCTTCTCCCAACGTCCCTGTCCGGCACGGTTGTCGAGGTTATAAGCCACATTCTGGTTCTCAATCTTGTCGACAAGCGTTTGGTTATACACCACGCCACCATACTTGTAGGTAAAACCAAGCGTGCAGGAGAGATCCTTCCAGTTGATGCTGGATGAGAGCGTACCGCTCACCTTGGGGTTAGTGTCACCTACGGGCACCTTATCGTTGGAATCCCAGGTAAAGGTCTTCGTTCCGTCACGCTTGAGATATACTTCCCTACCCGTTACTGGGTCTACGCCCAGCGACCTCACCACATAGAGGGTTGTCGTCGACTGTCCCTCACGATATTGTGGCAGAGGAGCCGATGCCGACTTCTGCTGAGCCTCGTTAGCTTTCTTCAGGTAGTCCGAGAGTTTGAGGATCTCATTCTTGTTACGGTTGGCATTGGCGCTGATAGTCCAGAAGAACTCCTTGCGGAGATTCTGCATAGCGATGACATTCACCGAGGCATCGAAACCGCGGTTTTGCAGTTCTCCGGCATTCATCACCATGGTGGGATAACCCGTCGAGGGAGCCAAGTCATAGTTGGTGAGCAACTCCTTGGTGATATTATCGTAGTAGTTGAAAGTCATGTTCACACGGTTCTTCCAGAAGCCGAAGTCCACAGAAGCACTCTTATTGTGCGTCTTGGCCCATCCCAATGAGGTATTGTTGAGCCCGCTGAGCAGAGCACCCAAGACAGGGAACGACTGATAGGGTTTCATCGTCTCAGCGAAGCTATAGTACTCGATAGCATCGGAGGGGCTGAAGTTCTGCTCTCCAGTGACACCATAACTGGCACGGAACACGAGGTTGGAGAGGTATCCCTGCAGCCATTTCTCATTGTGGGCATTCCATCGTCCACCCACCGACCAGAAGGGTACAAGATCGTGCTTGGCATAGCGCGACGAAGCCTCACCGCTGAGGTTGAAGTCTACCGAATAGCGATTGTCATAGCTATAAGAGAACTGACCGATGAGGCCTATCGAGCGTGAGATATTCTCGCTACCGATGTTGCTCATGTTGGTCTCCATTTTGTTACCGAAGATGAAGTCATCCATATGTGGGTCGGGATAACCCGTAGCCGAGAGGTTCACGTAGTTGTTACGATCTTGGCTGATGGTCCAGTTACCGAACACGCTGAGCAGATGCTTGCTAAGCACGAGGTTGTAGTTGATACCCATATTGCTCAACCATGAAGACATTTCACCGGTGCTCATAGAATAGCTACCCTTGCGTGTGAGGTCGTCTTCCAACTCGAAGCTAGTGTGTGCTGCCGGAAGGAAACGGTCTGTACCTGCCATACCTCTCATGTAGGTAAGCTGTTCGGTAATGCGCAGGTTCTTCAGGATCATATACTCTAGGCTGAGATTGGTAGTCACGCTAAGGTTACTGCTGAGGTCCTTGATACCAACGGTCGCATCGTAGAGCGGATTGGTGATGATGGTACCCTGTCCGCTGACGGTGTTGTTGTCAAGAATCTTCAACTGATTTCCATTGGCATCCTCAGGGATGTAATAGGCGTTGAGTCGGGTATATTGCGAGAAGGAGCCATAGGGTGAGTTCGAACTATTCGATTCGCTGACGCTCACATTGGCACGCATGGTGAACTTCTCCTTCATATAGGTCATATTGAAGTTGGTACCCAAGACTTGGTTCGACGATCCCTTCATCACACCGGGTTGCATTGCCGCATTCAGATCAAGGCTATAGCGGAACACATCGGTACCACCGGCCACACTTGCCGAGTGTCGATGTTGGAAGGCTGTGCGCAGAGGTTTTGAGAGCCAATAGGTGTTGACACCGCCCAACACATAACGACGGTACCTATTATATAGGTTCATACGATCAGCATCATTGGGGTCATACAGCCCTGCTCTCCACTCGGTATCGAGCTTGGTAGCAGCATCCATCATATTGTAGTCGGTAAGGTCGGGAGTCTGTACGGTCATCGTACCGTTGTACGACACGGTGAGTGCGCCATCAGGGGCCACCTTAGTCTCTACGACCACCACACCGTTGGCTGCACGCGAGCCATATACCGAAGTGGCCGCTGCATCCTTGAGTACGGTGATGGTCTCTACGCGTTCTGGGTCAAGGTCGAGGATACGGCTCATGGGAACGATGAATCCATCGAGCACGAAGAGCGGAGTATTGGGACGGCTCGACACATTATCGAGCATGAGATCCATGCTATTCATCGACTTAGAGCCCAGCGACTGGTCACCACGAATCTGGAAGTCGGGCTCCGCATTGGGGTCCGAACCAGTCTTGTTGTTCTCGATAATCTTGAAGCTCGGGTCAAAGAACTGCAAGCCCTTGAGGATGTTCGTAGGGTTCATCTGACGCAGCTGATCACCCTTTACCTCCACGTAGTTACCCGTGAAGCTGTTCTTGTTACGACGGCTGATACCTGTTACCACCACGTCGTCGAGTTCGATGCTGGGGTTCAGTTCCACCACGAGGTTATGCTCATTCTTGACAATCTGCTTCGACACCGTTTCGTAGCCGATGTAGGAGACACTCACCGACTCCTTCTTGCTGAGGCGTATGCTAAACTTACCGTCGATATCGGTAATACATCCACGGGCACCATGTTCCTTGCCCGTTCCATCGGTAATGAGCACCGTAGCTCCGATGAGCGGCTCCTTGGTCACCTTATCGTAGACAGTACCTGTCACATTCAGTTCGGTCTCTGCCGACTGATTCTGAAGGTCTGATTCCACGATGATGCTGTTGTCACCCTCATAGCGTATCTTGATATTCTGGTCACCGATGAGTTCACCCAACACCTTATCGAGCGGTTTGTCTTTCACTACAAGACTTGTCGGTTTATTGATGTTCCACAACGAAACATCCTGCAACGTAATTCTCGCATCGGCAGCTTCGGCCACCATCTCCAACACCTTACCCAAGGGTTGATTACTGACTCTCAACGTCACCGGCTTATCCCTCCAGTCATCGGAGGCCTGCGCTTGCATATGGCTGGTACCACCCACGAGCAAAACCGCAGCAACGAGCGTCCTGTAGAACAGTTTCATCGTATTCTTCTTTTAAGTTCCTAATCATTGCAACAGCATATCCAACATCTCTTTGTAGAAGGCATTGCTATTGTATTTCTCCACATAATCTTTATAAAGCACGTCGGCACGCTCTATCTCCTGTCCGTTCATAATGAAGTTGCGCAACAGCGTATAGAGCACAAAGTCGCGCTGGCCACCCTCGTAGCATGCCGCCAACTGCTCATACATTTCCTCCATCATCTTAGGCATCTCGTAAACCTTACCCTCTGCGTGAGCCGCCTTAGCATGCACATAGAAGCAGTAGCGCATGAGCAGACTCGCATATTCGGGGCACATCAATGCCTGGTTGTCGCTACGGAGCGTATAACCTTCTGTAATAGTCCAGTAATCACCGATCTCTTGCTCTGCTATGGCCAAGCCACGCACGCTCTCATACATCACGGGATACTCGATGAATGACATATACACGTCATAATCGATGATTGCCGCCACATAATTCTTGGCCTCAACACTGGCCTCACTCTTCTCAATGAGTGCTGTAGCCTTCTCAAGCAGTGCACGCGAGTCGTCGACACGTGCCTTGGGCTTAATGTCAAGTGCCACACAGCCCAAGAGTTGGTTCTTGTAGCGTAAGGTACGCTTCAGCGTTTCCATACTCTTCATCAACTTGTTGTTGGCCACAGCGCGCTCCGTGCCGCTATACTCTACCTGCACGCTCTTTCCCTCATAGGTAATATCTACGTGCAAGCTGTCGCCTGGCTGCAACAATACGGTGGTACGTCCATTGATTGTCAGGCACACCAGGTCATCACACTCAAAGTTATAGATATGCTCCTCGCCCGGATTGGTGTAGAACTCCCGCGCGATGAGTGGAGTCTGCATGCAATCAAAATAGACCATATCCTTCTGATAGCCATAAATCTGTGCACTTAACGTTGTCTTCTCCTGCGCCACCAAAGAACCAACGGTCATATCCACAACCATCAATAGCATTAAAAACCTCTTATTCATACGCTTACTGTTTTTCATAACATCTAATTAAACTTAATCGGGACAAAAATACGTAAAAGAAAACAATAAACCATCACTTGGATATTAAAAAAACACGGTCCCTTCCCATCGATTCCATCTATACAGGCATAGTATATAGCTATGAAAGGCCAGGAATTTGCACTAACCTTAATCTGCTGACGCAGCTTGAAATTAGGCGGCGGCTCGGAAAAATGCAACTGACGCCAAACTGAGCGTATAGATAAGCGTTCTTAATCTATACCGAAGTGCGAAGGAAGAAAACTTTAGTTAAGTAAACTTGCTTTTTCGCTCGGCTTGCACTAATTTTAATCTGCTGGCGCAACTTGAAATTAGGCTGCGGCTCGGGAAAATGCAAGTAAACTTGCTTTTTCGCTCGCCTTGCACTAATTTTGCACAAAAATTTGATAAACAATGAAAACTATGACAAAACGAATGGGTGCTATGTTCTCATTGCTCTGCGTTGCAGTGATGGCATTTGCACAGATGCACGAGCCCATCCAGTGTGAGACCTCATGGAAGATGGTAGGCGATGATGTTGCCGAGTTGCGCATTACAGCCAAGATTGAAGCTGGATGGCATGTCTATTCCACCGAGTTGGAGGGTGGCCCCACAGCCGCAGTACTCGAAGTGGAGACGCTCGACGGTGCACGCCTCGATGGCAAGCTCACCTTCGAAGGTAAGGAGATAGCCAAGTATGATGAGATGTTCGGCATGGACGTACGTTACTTCGAAAATCAAGCGACGTTCATCCAGCGCTTCATCATCGAGAAGGAGAACAGCAAGGTGCAAGGCTACTTCCAGTATGGTGCCTGCAACGACGAGAATTGCTTGCCTCCCACCAATGTGGAGTTCAGCTACACCGCAAGCCCCACTGTAAAGGCACAGCCTGCAGCCCCTGTGGCAAAGCCTACTGCAAAACCTGCAGAAAAGGCCGAAGTACCTGCGGTAAAGACGGTAGAGGCGGCTAAGATTGAGCCTGTCGCCATCAGCGAAACAGCCGAGAAGACTGTGGAGGCCGAAGCCCCTACAGTGACCGAGGCAGAGAAGCCCGCATCGCCCTTCGGCGCACTTTGGGAGCCCGTCATCGAAGAGTTGGGACAGCCTAAAGGCACTGCCGACACTGCCAACCAGTCGCTCTGGGTAATCTTCCTGCTGGGTTTGGCTGGCGGACTCGTAGCCCTCGTGACTCCCTGTGTATGGCCCATCATCCCGATGACCGTGAGCTTCTTCCTCAAGCGCAGTGGCGACAAGAAGAAGGGCCGTCGCGATGCCTATATCTATGGTATCTCCATCGTAGTCATCTACGTATTATTGGGATTGTTCGTAACACTTGTATTTGGTGCTTCTGCGCTCAACGCGCTCTCTACCGCAGCCATCCCCAACCTCTTCTTCTTCCTCCTCTTGGTAGTATTCGCCATGTCTTTCATGGGAGCCTTTGAACTCACCTTGCCCGAGAAGTGGACTACTGCTGTGGATGGAAAGGCTGAGAAGACCGGCGGTTTGCTCGGTATCTTCCTCATGGCCTTCACCTTGACCCTGGTATCATTCTCATGCACAGGTCCCATCATCGGTTTCCTTCTTGTAGAAGTTTCTACCACAGGTAATATCCTCGCCCCCACCATCGGCATGCTCGGCTTCTCTGTCGCTTTGGCATTGCCCTTCACGCTCTTCGCTATCTTCCCCTCATGGATCAAGGCAGCCCCCAAGAGCGGTGGTTGGATGAATACCGTTAAGGTAGTGCTCGCCTTCGTGGAATTGGCCTTCGCGCTCAAGTTCCTCTCTGTTGCCGACCTCGCCTATGGCTGGCACATCCTCGACCGTGAGACCTTCCTCGCCCTCTGGATCGCCCTCTTCGCACTGCTCGGTGCCTACATGATGAAGTGGATTCAGTTCCCCCACGATGATGACGACGACCGCAAGGTAGCCGTACCCCGCTTCATGCTCGGACTCATCTCATTTGCCTTCGCCATCTATATGGTGCCCGGTCTTTGGGGCGCACCCTGTAAGGCCATCAGCGCCTTCTCACCCCCTATGAGCACGCAGGACTTCAACCTCTACGAACAGGAGCTGCACCCCGATGCTATGGACTACGACCAAGGTATGGCTATGGCACGCCAGCAGCGCAAGCCCGTGATGCTCGACTTCAGCGGCTATGGTTGTGTAAATTGCCGTGAGATGGAGCAGTCAGTGCTCGCCGACGAGAAGGTAATCAACCTCATCGAGAACGAGTACGTGCTCATCAGCCTCTACGTAGACGACAAGACTCCGCTCGCTGAGCCCATCCGCTTCACCGAGAATGGCAAGGATGTCGTGCTGCGCACCGTAGGCGACAAGTGGAGTTACCTGCAGCGCGTCAAGTTCGGAGCCAACGCACAGCCCTTCTACGTACTGCTCGACAATGAGGGACACCCCCTCACCACATCGCGCTCCTACGATGAGGATATCGACGCCTACGTGAAGTTCCTCGAAGAGGGACTCGCCGAGTATGGCACACGATAAGTCTTTACACAAACAACAACACAATAGGAGAGGGTGCTTCGGCACCCTCTTTCTACTAAAAGCAATATGCTAAGAGCTCTCCTCCGATTCTACAAGAACTGGGCACTACCCATCTCGATGGTGATGGGCGTAGTGCTCTACTTCGTATACACCAGCCTCCCCTTCCTCAAGGGCACGAGCCATCTGGTCAACAGCGCGATAGGCATCTTGCAGCCAATGCTCATCTTCGCCATGCTGTTTGTCACCTTCTGTAAGATCAAGCCCACCGACCTCAAGCCCTGCCGCTGGCATGCCATGCTGCTGGTCGTACAGGTAGGCGCCTTTGCCCTGTTTGCCGCGGTGCTCATCCTATTCCCCGACATTCCCTGCCGTCTGCTCGTAGAGAGCGCCATGATATGCTTCATCTGCCCCACGGCATGCGCTGCTGCCGTAGTGTGTGCCAAGCTCGGAGGCCATGCCGCACACCTCATCACCTACATCCTGCTCATCAACCTGGCTGCAGCACTATTTATTCCTCTCATCGTGCCGTTGGTCAATCCGCAAGAGGGACAAACCTTCCTGACCACCTCGGTGCTCATCATCCGCCAGGTGTTCCCCACCCTCATCTGTCCGCTCCTGCTGGCATGGGCCATACGCTACACGATGCCACGCCTCGCCCAACGTTTACAGAACACGGGCGACACCGCCTTCTACCTTTGGACCGTGGCACTCACCATGGCCATTGCCGTCACCACACGCTCCATCATGCACAGCGATGTGGGCATCCCCGTACTCGTGGGCATAGCCCTTGTTACGCTTGCCTGCTGCTGGATACAGTTCACCATAGGCCGCCACATCGGCAAACCCTCCGGAGACCACATCGCTGCGGGACAGGGCATCGGGCAGAAGAACACCGTCTTTGCCATCTGGATGGCCTACACCTTCCTCACCCCCGTGACCGCTATCGCTGGAGGCTTCTACAGCGTCTGGCACAATATCTTCAACTCTTATCAGTTATATAAGAAACGTAAACAACACCCATAATATGAAGAGACATCTCCCCTTCGTGGCACTCATCGCCACTCTCCTGCTCGGCGCCTGCCAGAACCAAAAGAAAGAGACTGCGCCGGCCGAGCCCGTAGACACCGATACCGTCATCGTCGATGCCGACCAGTACCTGCTGATGGAGACCAGCGAGGGCAATATCACCCTTAAGCTCTACCGCGAGACTCCCCTGCACCGCCACAACTTCGTGAAGCTGGCACGCAAGGGCTACTACGACAACCAGCAGTTCTTCCGCATACAGAACAACTTCACCGTGCAGGCCGGCGACCCCAAGTCGAAGGGAGCCACCCGCGAGACCCCTCTGGGAGAGAACGATGTGGACTACACCATCCCCGAGGAGATACAGCCCGAGAAGTTCTACCACAAGCGCGGTGCCTTGGCCATGGCCAGTTACTACAAGATGGAGAAGTCATCGGGCGGACATTTCTACTTCGTCACTGGCTTCAAATACAACGACACGAAGCTCTTCAATGCCGAGGACAAATATAACAAGGAGTTGCGCAAGGAGGTCTTCGACTCCATCACCCACACCTCACCCTATGCCGAACAGCTCAAGGAGTATGCCAAGGACCAGAAGCGCAATATGCCCAAGATTCGCGAGCTGAAGAAAAAGATCACTGCCGACACCGACAAGGTGATGGCCAACCGCAAGCAGTTCCACTACACGAAGGAGCAGAAGGAACTCTACAAGACCACCGGTGGTGCGGCCGACCTTGACGGCTACTACACCGTATTCGGTGAGATTGTTGAAGGCCTCGACGTACTCACCAAGATAGAGAAACGCGCCGTCGACAGCCGCCTCCGCCCCATCGATGCAGTAGTGATCAAGCGCGTAAGAGAGATAGACCCACCCCATCCCTCCCTGTGAGGGAGGGGGATTACCCCAAAGATACACCAGCCCCACCTAACTTCCCCTTTATGGAAGGAGCACGAGTTCCCTCCCTCACAGGGAGGGCTAGGGTGGGTCTTCCAATATTACCTATGAACCGCCACACCCTCTCCAACGGCCTGCGCATTGTGCACCACGAAGACCCCACCACACAGATGGTGGCAGTGAACGTGTTATATAACGTAGGTGCACGCCACGAAGACCCCGAACGTACGGGTTATGCCCACTTGCTGGAGCACTTGATGTTTGAAGGATCGGTCAACATCCCCAACTACGACACCCACGTGCAATTGGCTGGCGGAGAGAACAATGCGTGGACCAACAACGACCTCACCAACTACTATATCACCCTACCCTACAGCAATGTGGAGACCGCCTTCTGGCTAGAGTCGGACCGCATGCTGGGCCTCGCCCTCACCGAAGAGAGTGTCGAGATACAGAAGGGCGTGGTCATCGAGGAGTTCAAGCAGCGCCATCTCAACCGTCCCTACGGCGATGTGCAGCATCTCATCCGCTCGCTAGTCTACAAGGTACACCCCTACCGCTGGCCAACGATAGGACTTTGCATAGAGCACATTGAGCAGGCCACATTAGAGAGCGTGATGGACTTCTACCACCGCCACTACACCCCAAGCAATGCCATACTCTCCGTGGTGGGCGGCATCAGCTTCGACGAAGTGGTGCGACTGGCCGAAAAATGGTTTGGTCCTCTTCCTAAGAGCGCCATAGCCCCACGTCATCTACCCCAAGAGCCGCCCCAACAACGTATGCGCCGCAAGAGCGTACACCGCGACGTGCCAGCCCACATGCTTGTAATGGCCTTCCATATGGGCGACCGCAAGAGCACCGAATATCACGTGTGCGACCTCATTACAGACCTCCTCTCGGCAGGCCAGTCGAGCCGCCTTATCCGCCACCTCGTGCACGAGGAGCGCCTCTTCACCTCCATCGACGCCTACATACAAGGCAGCATCGATGAAGGTCTCCTCTACGTCATGGGGCGCCTTGCCGAAGGCATCACCCTGGAGCAAGCCGAACAGGCCGTATGGGACGAGTTGGAGGCCCTGAAACAAACGACCATAGACCCCGAGGAGCTCAACAAGGTACGCAACCGCTCAGAGTCGGAGCGCACCTTCAACAACATCAACTATCTGAGCCGTGCCATCAATATGGCTCAGCTCGAACTCATCGGTCAAGACAACGACCTTGCCGACGAGCTCGCCCGCTACTGCGCCGTGACCACCGAGGACATACGTCACACCGCCCGCAAGCTTTTCATGAAAAGGAACTGCAGCGTGCTGCACTACAAAGCGACACAAAACGACATATTGTTACATTAAGCAGTCTTCCGATCTCATCTGCCGAAGTGTCGCCAACTGCATTCAACCCACACAATTCCAGTAGAATAATGGCGACACATGAGGGTATGAGTTCTATACAGCATCCATATCATCATTCCCTATCTTCATAGTGCGTCTCTCCGTTCTCTATTAGTCTTTTATTTACCGCTGGGCAACGGTAAGGTGTACGATGCGCATCGCACACCTTGCTGCTGCCCAGCGTACGCCTTACCGATGGGCAGCAGCAAATGAAATAGCCATACGAAAAAGCACATAAACAGAAAGGATATTATGGCAGCAGATGCCCGGCATATAAAAACGTCCTCATGTGTCGCCACTACTTTACTACTTATAAGCGAGTTAGGTGCCAATGGCGACACATGGACACTTCATTACGAAGAAGTCTTCAAAAATAGAGCACAATGCTCTCGCGCGCATGCGCGAACATAAAGTTGTATCACAAAAGACAGCTATTCCTCACGGTTGAGCTGTACACGGGATACAACCTTCGGCATTGTAGTCAACCATTAACGGATTTTCCCTTTCAAAAAGTCCACATTTCGCCATTATTTGATAACATTTTTATCCTTTCGGTCGCAAAATGCTTAAAATTTGAAGGAATGACAACGGATTTTAAGTTTTTTTTAGTTTTTCTTTGCTTTATTCAAATATATATTCTACATTTGTGCCTTTCTTTCGGGAAATGTATAGGTATTAGTGTCCGTTGATGGCCAAAAGGGCCGCCCTCTCACGTACGTATATCATATAAGGTTAAGGTCCCATAGGATTAAGGTCTTGGCTCGAGAGGAAAACTTTGGAACGAGAAGGAATAAAAACCAAATATAAATTTATTGTTTAACTTTAAGAAAAGATTTATGAAAGGTAAATTGATGATGTTATTAGCCTGCCTCTTTATGGGCGCAAGCTTAGTAACTGCTCAGACCTCTAAGGTTACCGGTCTCGTTATCGGAGCCGAAGATGGTGAGCCTGTGATTGGTGCCACAGTGGCAGTGAAGGGAGAACCCACAATGGGTACCGTTACTGACCTTGATGGTAAGTTCGTAATTGAAAACCTTCCTAGTTCGGCAAAGACTTTGGTGGTTTCATACGTAGGTATGACTACTCAGGAAGTGACTGTACACCCCTATGTAAAGGTGTATATGCAGCCTGACACGGAGGTATTGGAGGACGTAGTCATCACTGGTTACGGTTCTGCCAAGAAGTTGGGCTCAGTAGTCGGCTCTGCCGTTGCTGTGTCTAGCGAGAAGATTGAGAAGCGCCCTATCGCAAACATCGGTGATGCTTTGCAGGGACAGGTTGCTGGTTTGCAGGTGTTCACACCCAGTGGTGAGCCCAGTGCAGGAGTAAGCATGCGTTTGCGTGGTGTGAGCTCTATCAACAGTAGCTCTGAGCCTCTCTTCATCCTTGATGGTTCGCCCATCTCTTCAGGTGCATTCACCGCATTGAACCCCAACGACATCGAGTCTATGACCGTATTGAAGGATGCTTCTTCAACCGCTATCTACGGTTCTCGTGCGGCTAACGGTGTGGTTATCTTGACCTCTAAGAAGGGTAAGAAGGGCCAGAAGGCTAAGATCAACGTAAGCGCACAGTATGGTGTTTCTCAGATGACTGGCGACCAGGTACAGATGATGAATGCCGAGCAGTGGTTGGGCTTCCAGGAAATCCTCGACCCCTCTATGAAGAACAATGCTTCATTCCAGGAGTGGAAGAACTTCTGCATCGACAACGGTATCTCTACCGACTGGACTGATGTCTTCTTTGGTGGCACAGCTCCCACAAAGCAGTTGGATGTAAACGTAACCGGTGGTAACGACATCCTCAACTACTACCTCTCTTTAGGTCACTACGACGCTCAAGGTATCATGGACGACTCTAACATGAGCCGTGAGACATTCCGTTCAAACATCGACGCTAACGTAAACAACTGGATGAAGGTGGGTGCTAACCTCAGCCTCTCTTACCAGAAGTATGGAACAACCGCATTCGGTGGTACAGCAAACTCTGTTTACAACAAGGCATATGCTGCACGTAAGTATCGTCCTGACCAATCTTACTACGAGATTCAGTACGATGAGGAGGGCAACTTTGCAGGTTATGGCGATCGTCTCGACTACTTTGACCTCTTGGGTTACTACAACCCCTACTACTTGTCAGAGATTCAGCCCAGCTCAAAGGATATGGTACGCTTGAATGGTAACACATTCATCAACATCAACCCCTTCAAGGGTTTCAACATCCGCTCTGCACAGGGTGTTGAGGCATACGACTACCGCTCTTCAGGTGTAGCGCTCCCCACAGGTCCCTTCGAGGGCAATGGTTCTGCAAGCGAAAACTTCCAGCGCTACTATGCATTCACCTTGACCAACACCGCTGAATACAAGTTCAACATTGCTGGCAAGAACGACTTCAGCTTCTTGGTGGGTCAAGAGGCTATCATAAGCAAGAACGAGGCTTACGGTGTTTCTGTTGACGGCCTCACCGACACTCGTTTGACATTGATGAGTGCTGCTTCAGTGCCCAACCTCCCCTCTCACTCAAAGACAGAGAAGGTGTTCAACTCATACTTCGCAACATTCGGCTACAGCTTCGCTGACAAGTACTTCGTAGACGCCAGTTTCCGTCGCGATGGTTCTTCACTCTTTGCAGAGAACCACCGTTGGGGTAACTTCTGGTCTGCCGGTGCCATGTGGGACATCACCAAGGAGCGTTTCATGAAGAACGTGAAGTGGATGAACAAGTTGCAGCTCAAGGCCAGCTATGGTTCTGTAGGTAACTCATCAGGTCTTTCACCCTACATGTCATTGGGTCTCGTAGGTACAGGTCCCTTGTACAACGGTGTAGGTGGTACAGCTATTGCTAACCCCGCTAACCCCGACTTGACATGGGAGGTAGTGAAGTCAACCAACATCGCATTGAACACTCGCGTATTCGACCGCGTGAGCTTGGATGTTGAACTCTACAACCGCGACACCGAGGATATGTTGATGGACATCCCCTACTCTTACACTACTGGTTTCAGCGCTGGTTGGGGTAACGTGGCCAGCATGCGCAACAGAGGTTTTGACGTAACAACCAACATCGACATCATCAAGGACTTCCACGGCCTTGCTTGGAGCGTTTCGGCTAACTTGAACTACAACGAGAACGAGATCACCTCACTCTTCAACGGCATGGACGAGTATGTACTCGCTAACACCGGTTTGAAGTTGCAGGTTGGCAAGCCCTATGGTGAGTACTTCTACACCCGTTGGGCTGGCGTTGACTCTCGCGACGGTTACAACATGTGGTATGACAAGAATGGCAACCTCACCAAGCAGTACTCTGAGGACGATGCAGTATTCACCGGCAAGCAGCGTTACGCTCCCTGGTCAGGTGGTCTTGGCACACGTCTCTCTTGGAAGGGCTTGAGCATCGGTGCTGACTTCTCATTCGTATATGGTCAGTACATGTTGAACAACGAGCGTTGGTTCACTGAGAATCACCAGTTCGGTGCATCTAGTAACCAGACTGTTGAAATGCTCACCATGTGGCAGAAGCCCGGTGACATCACCAACATCTCTACTCCCGAGTCTCCCATGCAGTTCGATACACACTTGTTGGAGGATGCCTCTTTCATGCGTCTGAAGAACTTGACCGTTAGCTACTCACTTCCCAAGACTTGGATGCGCAAGACCCACTTCATGAACGGTTGCCGCATTTACTTCGTAGGACGTAACCTCTTGACCTTCACCAAGTATAAGGGTTATGACCCCGAGGTGGACAGCAATGTACAGTTGGGTAACTATCCTAACACCAAACAGTATTCTGTGGGCTTGGAGTTGACATTCTAATTATTAACACATAGAGAATAACATATATGAAAAATATAAAATTATTATTCGCTTCAGCATTAGTTGCTTTCGGAGTAACTTCTTGCGATATGGATAAATATCCCTACAATAGTCTGGAGGAGTCAACATACATGACTACCGTGAACGACTTTGCCAATGCACGTGTAGGTCTTTATTCTTACTACCGCTCACTTACCACTGGTGGTTACATCTTGACTCCCGAGATTCAGGGCGACGACTTCCATGCAGTAGCAGGATTCTCTAACGCTTACGGAAACCAGTACCGTTGGGACTTCCAGCCCTCTGATGGCAACATCGAGTCTATCTGGTCGGCATACTATGCTCACATCTCTCGTGCCAACTACTTCATCGACAGCTATCAGGCTGCTGTGAAGGGCGATAAGGGCGAGTTCAACGAAGAAGAGTTGGAGGTTTTGGGCGCTTATGCTGCCGAGGCATACTTCACTCGTGCTTATGACTACTTGAACCTTGCCGGCTACTTCTGCGAGGCTTATGATGCAGAGACTGCTGAGGAGGCATTGGGTCTTCCCTTGCAGACCACCTATGCTCCCACATCTGATGCTTCTCGCTACCCCGGCCGTTCTTCTTTGAAGGCTACCTACGAGCAGATTATGAGCGACATCGAGGATGCTGAAGAGTTGATTAACCCCGCTCTCATCCTTGGCGAAAGTCAGAAGGCATTGAACTACATCACTAAGGACGTTGTAGTAGCTTTGAAGGCTCGTGCTGCGTTGCAGATGCAGGATTACGAGACAGCTATCGATGCTTCTACCTCTTTGATTGCTGCTGGCCAGTATCCTTTGATCAACACAGAGGCTGACTTCAAGAACATGTGGGTATACGACGAAGGTTCTGAAGTAATGTGGCAGATCTACATGAGCCCCGATGAGTTGGGTTCGGCAACTGGTACTACCTTCTGGGGACAGTACAAGGAAGACAAGTCAACCATGAGAATGGACTATGTGCCTTCACAGAAGTTGGTTGACCTCTACGAAGAGAACGACATCCGTTTCGGTGCGTTCTTCGAGGCATTCGAGTTGACCGTTCCTACTGGTGCAAGCGGCTGGCTTTGGGTATTCAACAAGTATCCCGGTAACCCCAACCTCTATGCTTCACTCAGCGTAGATGCACACTACACCAATATGTCAAAGCCCTTCCGTATTGCTGAGCAGTACCTGATTGCAGCTGAGGCTTACCTCGGAATGACAGATTTGGCCAATGCAGGTTCATACCTGAACCAATTGCAAGCTGCCCGTTTCATCGACTTCCAGGCTGCCAACTATACCGATGCTACCATCTTGATGAATGCCATCAAGGACGAGCGTCACAGAGAGTTGGTAGGTGAAGGTTTCCGTCTTACCGACCTCAAGCGTTGGAGAGAGGGCGTAAAGCGTCAGAATGCTACTCAGGTGGCTGACCTCGTACTCTATCCTGGTGCAGAGACAACTACAGCGTTGTCTAAGGATGCTGATGATTTCCGCATGTTGTGGCCTATTCCGAAGGCTGAGATGGACGTTAACCCCCAGCTCAAGGGTCAGCAGAATCCTGGTTATTAATATCTAATCAAAATGTAAATCATTATGAAATCAAATAAAATTTATGCATTTTTGCTTGCAGCAGCAGTTTTTGCAGGTTGTTCTAAAGAGGAGGAAATCTCTTGGAACAGTGCAGATGCTACCGTAAGCATGGGACAAGCTGAGCTTGTTGTGAAAGAGAACAAGGGAATGGTCAACGTTCCGGTAGTTGTTGCCGGAGAGCTTGACGGTGCCGTTGAGGTTACTATTGAAGTAGCCGAGCTCGGCGATAGCCCCGCTATGGAGGATGTACACTACATCCTTACCTCAAAATCCGTAATCATCCCCGCTGATGCTACTGAGGGTAAGATTGAGTTCAAGACCGTTGACGATCCCGACATCAATGAGGCACGCACTTTCGTTATCACCATCAAGAGTGCTAATGGTGCTACAGTCAACGAAGAGGCTAAGAGCACAACCGTAACATTGAAAGACAATGACTCACAGTTCTATGAGAAGTTGCAGGGTCGTTGGAAGATGAATTCTGTAAACAGTAAAGGTGCTTCTCAGTCTTGGAACATTAACATTGTTGGTGTAGAAGAGGGTAAAGAAGGATACAATGAGGTTTTCCAGGTAACTGGTATCATGGGCTACGCTTGGACGTCAATGACCATGTTCTACAACTATGATGTTGCAACCAAGACTGGTTATGTATACATCCCCTTCGGCTACATCTTTGCTGAAGGCGTGGATTTCGGTAGTCCTGTTGGAGTCTGCGATGTTGCTACTGGTACCGTAGTTGATGGATATATCAACTTCGATGGCGGTTTGGTAGGTACCTGGAATGAAGATTTCACTGAGATCACATTTGAGGAAAACAAGATTATGTATGGATTCTTGGTTAGCAATGGTGCCCCCAATGGTTACACATGGTTCAACTGTTTGAACATCAAGATGGCTAAGTAATCATTTATCTGATATGCAAGTAAGGAGTGTCAGAAGGCAACAGTCCTTCTGACACTCCTTCTTTTTTCAACATAGAGCAACTCAATACAAGAGCTACGACTATGAAAAAAACATTTATATCATTCTTCATCGCGCTCCTATTCTCTCTCATGGGTTATGCCAGAGAGGTCAGCGAGCAGTTTGCAAGAGAATATGTCATCGACTACATATCCTTGCACACCACAGACAACTATAAGGTAAAGAGCATCGACAAAGTCAATGCCTGCTATTACCTCATTAACCTTGCCCCACAGGGCTGGGTGATACTTTCGGCAGATGATGTGGCGACACCAGTTCTCGGATACTCCTTTTGCGGTAGCTTGGAGGAGGAGAATATCCCTGCAAACATGCGCTACGTGATGTCGGAGTTTGAAGAGAAAATAAAGCATGTCATCCTCACCGAGACGACTCCACATCCCTACTGGATGCATCCCTCAACGTCGATCACTCGCTCTGGAGACAACAAGATAGAACCGCTCATCCAAGTCAATTGGGACCAAGGCGCTCCATACAACCGCTATTGTCCACGTCAGGAAGCCGTAGTAGGTTGCGTGGCCGTAGCGATGAGTCAGGCGATGAGTGTACAGCGCTACCCGTCGCGCCCGCAAGGTAAAGTAAGTTATAGCAGCGCCGTTTATGGGGCAATGAACATTAACTTTGACAATGAACGCGCCTACAACTGGGACAACATCATGAACCCGAAGACTGACAGCTATGACGAGCTGGCTCGCTTCCTCTACCATGCAGGAATGAGTGTGCGCATGGATTATGGCAAGGACAGCTCAGGTATCCCCGCTGCTGAAGTGAGCCGCATCTCACAGGCATTGATGAACCACTTCTCCTACGCAGAGGGTGTCAACTACTATTGGCTCGACAGATACGACGGAGACTGGAAACAACTAATTCTGAATGAGCTTCAAGCAGGAAGAGCCGTGGTCTACAATGCCCTTGACTCAAAAGCACATGGAGGACACAGTTTCAACGTAGATGGTTACGACGGAAGCAGCTTGTTCAATGTCAATTGGGGATGGGGAGGATACGGTAACGGATACTTCTCGCTCAGCTACTTGCGCGACGCCACTATGAATATGAACTATGACACGGGACACGTTGTTGTGGTTGGCATCGGCTCGCCTGACCAACTGTTCCGCAGCATCTCATTGAGCAGTAATCGCATAGAAGAGGGACTTACGGCTGGTGCTGTAGTGGGTAGTATTGCTGTTAATGGCGAAGACCCGCTGCCTGGCTATGAGTTCAGCGTGCATGGTGTGTATAACTCTATCACGCAGGCCTACGCCTCGGTGCCCTTCACCATCGAGGATGGACTACTCAAGACTACAGAGAGCCTGACACAGAGACAAGAACCTTGGAATATCGAGATTACCGTATCGGACATCGAAAGTGGAGAATCATTGACACAAGGATTCAAAGTATATGTGGATCCTTGGCAGAGCTTGGAGACCACCACATCACTCGCCTATGACCGTACAGAAAGAACCTTCACCCTAAAGACCAAACACAATGTCAGCTATTCATTGATAAATGAAGCAGATATCGTGATTGAAAGTGGAGATTTGGAACCTGTGCCGGAACTGGTAATCTATATGGATGAACTTGCCGCAGGCGAACACTTGCTCAGACTGCAATGTGAGGAAGAGATTAAGGAAATCAGAATCATCAACAACAAATAATACGACTCCGATTATGAAGATAAGTAAGTCTATCTATCTGTGTGGCATTATCCTCTCCTCGTTATGTCTCGCATCTTGTGACGAGGATGAACCCGTAGTGGAGGAGAAGGAACAGGAGCAGACCATCAGCATAAGCACTACCGTGTTCACTCAAGCAAACCCAACACTTGATTTCGTGGAGGGTGATGCGATGAACCTGTATGCAAAAACCTACGGAGGTGCTGCAGCACCAGACAAAAAGGAGAATGTGAAGGCTGTCTTCCGTGGTGGCAGCTGGAAAATAGAACCAGAAGTGATGATTAGTGAGAGCGAAAAGCTATTTATCTATGCCTACGCCCCTTACACCGAAGGGTTAAAGACGACGGATGCCATACCTGTAGACATCAGCCTCCAGCAAGACATCCTATACTCAGGTTCATTCGTTCCCGTGAGCTACCGCACCAATCACGCGAAGCTAACTATGAAGCACGCATTGGCCTTGGTGTCATTCAACATCTCGGCACAAGGCTATTCGGGAGATGGCGAACTGCAACGTATCGCAATCACCGGTGACAACGTGTATACCAGTGGAGAGATGGCCATCGACAAGGGAAAAGTCATCGGAAAAGGGAAAGAAGCCTTCGAAATGACAGTTAAAAAGACAATCTCTACCAATGGCTGGGAGAATGACCTGCCCCGAGTGTGGCAGATACCATTCTCAACCAAAGGAGTGGAAGCTTACTTGACGGCAACGATTGACGGCAAGTCTTATAAGACAACATTCCCGGAGATAGAAATGAAAAGCGGTTTCCAATACATTTTCCGCTTGGTGCTCACAGACTATGGGTTGGAGTTCATCCCCAACCAGACGCAAACCATCTCGTTGAGCGTGGAAACAGACCAAGCTGAGCAGCTGGAAGGATATGGTGTATTGCACGTCACTCATTCGGCACCGACATTTATTGTTCCTGAGCTGTTGGGCGACAACGTCTTTGGCTCAGTGAAGTGGGGAGATGGTATGTCATCAACATACCGCATAGGTGAAGAGCATACTTACAGCCAAGAAGGCAGCAACGTACTGTCAGTAGAGACCTGGAACTCCACCGGTTTCAAGCTCAAGAACCTGATAGGCGTAGAATGTATAGACATTTCGCAATATTAAGTACTAGAGAATATCTAGCAATTTAATGACTTATGACGATCAAGAGGGTGGCTAGCCACCCTCTTGATCTTATGTATAGACACATCAACCTCACTTTTATTGTAAACATCAACAGTCCCACGCAAGAAAGAATCGTTAGTATAAATGTGCTCTTTTCTTGAATAAATAATACATATCCTATTATATTCAATGATTTATTGCTATTTTTGCGTCTAATTTTTTTCCTAAAACAAGCATAAAAGACATGAAACGATTGTTCCTAACCATACTCTGGTGTGCTTGCGTGTACGGACTCGGTGCCGTGCCTGCCAAGCAGGTGACAAAGAGAGTAAAGCAACCCGATGGGACGGAGCTCATTGTGACACAGCGAGGCGACGAGCGCTTCCACTATTGGGAGACCGAAGATGGCCTAATCGCCCTACACCGCAATCAGGCCTACTACTACGCACATATTGTAGGGGACAAGGTGGTTCCTTCAGACCATCTGGTACACGCCTCGGACATACGTTCAGAGGAGGAGAAACGCTTTGTACGCTCATTGCCCACCCTGGAAGATATGTACCAAACCAGATGGACGGCAGCAGAAGAGACGCAAAGGGCAAGAACCCGCGCACAGAACAACGGTGAAGTCCCTACAGAAGGAACAGTACACGTTCCCGTGCTGTTGGTGCAATATGCCGACAAGAAGTTTGCATCCGCGACTGCCAAGGCCGACTTTGTGGAGCACCTCAACGGAGAGGAGTATAACAGAGAAAATGGAGGATACGGCAGTGCCCGAAAATATTTCGAGGATCAGTCGGGAGGCAAGTTCTCGCCCCAACTGAACATCATCGGTCCCGTAACCCTAAGCAAGAATATGAGCTACTATGGAGGAAACGATGACGATGGCAACGACGTCAGGCCACAAGAAATGGTGGCGGAGGCTTGCCGCCTAGCCAACTCGGAAGCAAACTTCTCCCAATATGACAACAATGGCGACGGCTATGTCGACTTCGTGTATGTCATCTATGCCGGCTATGGGGAGGCTACAAGCCAATTGGAAAATACGATATGGCCGCATCAGTGGCAATTGGCCTCTCCATTATCTGCCGATGGCGTGAAGATAAGCAAGTATGCCTGCAACAACGAATTGGAATATTCCAATGAAGTGAAGATGGCGGGAATAGGCACGTTTTGCCATGAGTTTTCGCACTGCCTGGGTTTGCCCGACTTCTACCCGACAGGGAACAACCAGAGCCATCTCGCCATGGATGCATGGAGCTTGATGGATTACGGTTGCTACAATGATAATGGACACACACCTTGTGGATACACGGGCTATGAAAGGGATTTCTTGGGATGGAAGCCTTTGATTGTCCTCGACAACCCGGCGGACCTGACGATGAAGCCCTTAAGCGAAGAAGGTGAGGCCTATAAAATAGTCAATGATGCCAACCCCGACGAATTCTATGTGCTAGAAAACCACAAAAAGAGCAAATGGGATACCTATGCTCCTGCCGAGGGTATGCTGGTGCTCCATGTCGACTACCAAGCCTCTGAATGGAACAACAACACCCTGAACAACGACCCCACCCATCTACGCATGACTGTGATTCCTGCCGATAACATATTTTCAAGGAACACACTCAAGGGAGACACCTACCCTGGAACTTCGAATAATACGGAACTGACCGGAAAGAGCACTCCTGCGGCCAAAGTATACAAAGGCGGGACAATGGACAAGGATATCACAAACATTTCGCTCAACAACGGCGTGGTCAGTTTCTCTTTTATGAAAGGAGCACTGCCTACCCCACAGAATCCAGTCCTTACGGATATTGCCAATTCAAGCTTTTCCTTGACATGGGATATGGTGCCTGAAGCTGAAAAGTATGAGGTGCTACTGGAATATCTGGAGGAGAATCCCTACCTTCTGGATGAGGACTTCAATAATGTGAAGAAGGACAGTAAAGACATAGGGGCCACACTGGACTCATACACCAACAACAAGGGCTGGATGGGACAAGGAATATATGGACTTGACGGAGCTATCCGGGTGGGAAGCGCATCAGCTGTTGGAGCTATCATGTCACCCTATTTCACATGCGACTCCTCGGCTGTAACCATCATTCTCGGATTCAAAAAGAGCGAAAAGAGTGATGCCGGAGCAAAAATACTCTTGGGTATCGGTGACCAAAATTGGGGCAATAGCCTCATCGGAGGATTCCTAACCGCAACAAACGATGACTGGGAGACCTGTATTGTTGTAATCGATTCGATGGGCAAGAATCCATATTTTTACCTTGACACACGTGGGGATGCGTCTCAAGGACTGACTACCCGCGCCGACATCGATTACATCTACCTATTGCCAGGAGACAGAACCAAAGAATTGGCAAGCAATACAGGAAGCGCCCCAGCATCCAGTATGCTACCCAAAAGGATTGAGGAAAGGCTCAAACACACTCAACCCATACGCTTGACGTGTGCTGAACGGCATGAGCCGATACTTGCCCAACAGTATGCAGCCACCGACGAAGACAATCAATACAAATCCTCCAACGGGAAGAATTATTACAAATATGTCATACATACGGCCCGTACAACAGACAACAGCTATTGCTTTGAGGATCTGGATAGTGGATTCTATGCTTGTGCTGTACGAAGCGTCTGCGGTGACATCTATTCACGCTATACACCAAGAAAAGAGGTAGAATTATCGGGCGACGACTTGCCCCTGCTGGAGGTCACTCCCTATATATATATAGACAAGGACAGCTTGTATATGGAGGTGAAAGACTCTGTGATACTATACTACACAACCGACGGTACACTGCCCACAAAGTTTGGGACTCGTTACGATGCGCCTCTGTACCTCGGCACCAAGACGAGAACACGAGTAGTGGCCTATCAGAAAGGATATAAGACCACCGCCCCGGTAGAAAAGGTCAACTGGTTCAAGCAAGGGGATGCAACCTACAGGATAATCTCAGAGATCACACCGGAAGCGGCACTCACTGAAGCTGTAGACGGGAACACTCCCAACAGCTATGCGGGAGACTGGATTGTCGAAGGCGATGTAGAATACGGATCAGCAAGGTATACGATTGTCGGCATCGACTCTGCCACCTTCAGCAAATCAACCGCATTGCGTAGTGTGAAGATATCCAGCGATGCCTTGCGCTTTGCTGGCAAGAACCTGTTTGATGAATGCAGCAACTTGAATGCGGTAGAGTGGGACGTGGACCTGCCCCTCCTGCCGGAAATGTTCGACGAGAGCAGCTACCACAATCTATTGGTCTATGTACAGGAGAGCGACGGATTTACACATCCCTTGATGAATACAGGACGTATGACGCTCATTGAGGATGGCAAGGCAGACAAGCTGAGGCTTCAAGGGAATAAGCCATTCTATTGTCCTCGTGCCTTCAAGACGGATACTGTCTCATACCAACGAAACTTCACACAGGCTACAGGGTATGGAGATGCCGCGGGATGGGAAACGATTGTATTGCCATTTGACGTACAGACCTTCAGCCATACAAGCAAGGGAAGAGTTGCTCCTTTCGGAGTAGAAGCCAAGTACAATTTCTGGCTATCCCGCCTAACTAGCGACGGATTCATTCCTACGACAGAGCTCCACGCGAACGTCCCTTATATCATTGCAATGCCCAACAGGGCTGAGTATGGGAACAATTCCATCAATGGTATAATCAACTTCACTGCTACTCAGGCTACGATTCAGGCCACCGACGAATTGAACGAAAGTGAAGGTTCCGAGTTCATGCTTGTCCCGACTTATGAATCCGTAGCCCCCAGTGCAGAAGTTTACGCACTCAACGTGAGGAACAAGTACGAGACGAACAAGGCTGGTAGCGTATTCGTCCCCAACAAGTACACAGTAGAGCCCTTCTCGGCCTATGTCCTCCCTACGGTACAACAAAACGCATTGCCATTCTACCGAATACAGAAGGAGGCTGATGCAGAAAAGGTCGCAGACCGTATCCTCGTAAAGTCACACAGAGGTATAGTATCCGTATCTCTGCCCGAAGCCAGAGACATTGTAGTATACGATATGGCAGGACGCCCTGTACGCAACGTAGCTTGCGAGGCGGGTGTGACCGAGATAACGGGCCTTGCAGAAGGCTTCTATCTGGTTGAGAACATCAAGGTATATGTTGAACGTTAATAGTAAGAAGTTGTATTATATGAAAAAGATTATATTCCCTTTCCTTGTCGGATTATTGTGTTTGACCTCATGTGATGAGATTCTTACAGGACAAGGAGAAGCCCCCGTACTCGGTGAGATTGTTTTCGACAAAGTAACATCAGACTCCATTGTTTGCCAGGTAAAGGTCTCGGGCGGGGATGTCACTGACTGTAAAATCTATTATGATACGACTAAGAGTCGTGTCACCAATGGTAGCGCATCTTATGTCAAAGGTCAATATCACGACAAGAACATCCAAGGCGTGATTGGAGGACTCACAGCCAACAAGAAGTACTATATAAAGGTGCATGGAATGAATGAGTTCGGAACTAGCGAGACCGAGATAGTAGAACAGACGACGCTACCAGTTCCTCCTTCTATAGACGACAACAAAAATCCATCCAAGTCCTAGACTAGATTATTCACAAAACATCAGAATAGGGGTGCACTTCAGAAGTACACCCCTATATTTTTTCTTCAGTTGGCACCAGAGATGATGATGGCACCGAGGCCTGAGAGGAAGAAGATGAACATCAACGTCAGAAGCCAACCTACGGAACGTGGCGAACCCTTGAACTCTCTCCATACGAAGATACCCCACAGCGCGGCAATCATTGGTGCGCCCTGACCCAAGGCATAGGAGATAGCAGCACCAGCCTTGCCTGCAGCAATGTAGCTGAGGGCCGTGCCCAAGCCCCAGATGATACCGCCGAAGACTCCGACCAGGTGGGTGCTCAAGCTACCACGAAAATAGGCGGCGTAAGTTACGGGCTTCCCTTCGAAGGGGCGACGCATGACAATGGTGTTGAACACGAAGTTACTGAGGAAGATACCCACGGCAAAGATAAAGAAAGCCGAATAGGGAGTAGCCATACCGGGAGTGGGAGACTCGAAGTTGTTCAGGTCCATAGCCGAAGCTACAAAACGGTAGAAGAACGACATCAGTACACCTGCAAGAATGGCAATCCATACCCCTTTCGAGTTGCTGCCCGTGCCACTACGTTTCACCTTACCCGAAGCCACAGCATTGAGTATGATGGCAACGACCACTAGCGCAACACCAAGGAAGAGTACGCCAGGGTCTCCCTTGGGCGCTCCGACATAATTGACAATCACGCCCAATACCAAGGCAATACCCACACCCAAGGGGAAAGCTACCGTCATACCCGAAAGAGAAACGGCGGCCGAGAGCAGGATATTTCCCAAGTTGAACACTGCACCACCTATGAGCGCACTCACGTAGTTGCCCACGGTAATCTGCTTGAGGTCGGGGATGAAGCTACGGCCTGCATCGCCCGTACTACCGAGCGTCAACCCCAAGAAGATGGAGAAGAGTAGGATACCGATGACATAATCCCAATAGAAAAGTTCATAGCGCCAGGTCTTCCCGGCAAGTTTCTGTGTGTTGGCCCACGAGCCCCAACAGAGCATCGTGACAAAGCATAGGATTACGGCCAACAGGTAATTGTTTACGATAAACATGATTTAAGGGTTATAGGTTATGGATTAAAGGTTGAGGGGGTGAGGGTTGAGGGGTGATGTTAGCAACTCTCATCTCTCAACTTCCCTACGGTAGGGCAATGACGACTGTGCTCCCATACGGGTAACAGTGACCGCAGCAGCACGATTGGCAAACTCCACGGCTTCGGTGATTCCCTTATCTTCGGCTAAGGCCACGCACACGGCTCCGCAGAAGGTGTCGCCTGCAGCTGTAGCATCCACAGCCTTCACCTTGAGTGCTGGCACTTGATGGTAGGCACCGCGTTCCTTGATGAAGGCTCCTTTGGAACCGAGCGTGATGACCACGTTCTCTACACCCTTGCTACAGATGATGTCAGCCGCACGAGCCACACTGTTCATATCCGTAATTTGAACGCCTGATATAAATTCCGCTTCCGTCTCATTGGCAATGAGCATATAGAGACATTCCAACAAAGAGGCCGACAGGGGCTGTGCCGGAGCCGGATTGAGGATTACTTTCTTCCCTTCTTGTTTGGCAATCAGTGCGGCACGTTCTACCGTCTCCATCGGAGTCTCCAGTTGCATAAGGACAATGTCACTATCCTTAATTGCCGACTGGGCCTCATCGATATCTTTCGGCATCAGGTATGCATTGGCTCCCGAGGCCACGGCAATGGAGTTCTCACCATGTGAATCGACTAAAATGAGGGCTACGCCCGAGGGGTGTTCCTTATCGACCAGGACGTGCTTGGTGCCTATACCCTCGGCCTTGTATTGATCTAACGAGCGGATACCGAAGGGATCGTTTCCCACCTTAGCGATGAAGATGACCTTACCTCCCAATCGCGCTGCAGCTACCGCCTGATTAGCTCCTTTACCACCAGAATTCATGAAGAACTGTCCACCAAGCAGCGTTTCGCCCGGCAGCGGGAGACGGTCCAAATTAATCACCATATCGGTATTGCAACTGCCTATGACTACAATCTTCCTACTCATAATTATATATTTGTTAAGGTTCATACTACACCCACTATACGGGCAATGGATGTAACAACAAGGAGGGGAGGAAAGTTCGCTCTACGAAGATAGCCAACTGCATGTATTAATTAAGGATTTTCATCACATAAGGCAATTATTTCAGAAGGTATTACTTAAAAAGGATGAATACTTCTGATGTACCATCAATCTTATCCATTTTTTTCGTACCTTTACAATTTATTTCGGGAAAAACATTCACGACTAAGAATATGATAACAACAGTAATCATCCTTTTGATCTCGGCCGCCTTGTTTGTGAGCGGCAAGGTGAGATCTGACCTGGTGGCATTGTGTGCCCTGCTGGCACTGCTACTGTGCCAAACCTTGTCGCCAAGCGAAGCGCTGGCAGGGTTCTCCAACACGACAGTAATCATGATGGTGGGCCTCTTCATCGTGGGTGGAGGCATATTCCAGACAGGCCTGGCCAAGATGATTGGCGGACAGGTGATTAAACTAGCGGGCACGAGCGAGACACGACTCTTCCTGCTCGTAATGCTCGTGACGGCCGCCATCGGAGGTTTCGTAAGCAACACGGGTACCGTGGCACTCATGCTGCCCATCGTGGTGAGTATGGCAGCCTATGCGGGCACCTCGGCACGCCGTCTGCTGATGCCACTGGCCTTCGCCAGCAGCATGGGCGGTATGATGACGCTCATCGGTACGCCACCCAACCTTATCATCCAAGAGACATTGGCCAATGCCAAGGCTAACGGCCTGGTGTCGGCATCGTTGCCCGACATTGGCTTCTTCACCTTCCTCCCCGTGGGCATCATCACACTGCTCGTGGGCATACTGGTGCTGATGCCGCTGACAAAGATGTTCCTAACACCGAAATCCAATGAGAAGAGCAGCAAGCAGGGCGGAAAGTCACTGAACGAGCTGGTCAAAGAGTATGGCTTGGCCGACAATCTCTTCCGCGTGCACATCACTGAGGAGTCCAAGGTGATAGGCAACACCATCATCGACCTCGACATATACCGCCTCTATGGGATCAACGTCATCGAGTTGCGCCGCAGTGCCGGACACAACAAGTTTGTGCGCACGGTGAACCAGCAATTAGCATCACCCAATCTGGTGCTCCAGCAAGGCGACGTACTCTACCTCTCGGGAGAGATTGAGAAGGTGCAGCAATTGGCCGAGGACTTTGCACTGCGCCTCATCGACAACCACACCGACGAGATTGAAGGAAGCTCATCAAACGCTTCGCTCGACTTCTACGACATCGGTATCGCCGAGATTCTCATCATGCCCTCATCATCGATGACAGGTCGCAAGATTAAGGAGATCGGGTTGCGCAATAAGTTCAACATCAACGTGCTCGGCATCCGTCGCGACGGACAGTACCTGTTGCACAACTTGGGAGAAGAGAAGATACACGAGTCTGATGTGCTGCTCGTGCAAGGTGCCTGGACAGACATTGCCCGCCTGCGCAACGAGTCGAACAACTGGGTGGTGCTGGGAGAGCCCCTACAAGAGGCAGCGAAGGTGACACTCGACTACAAGGCTCCCGTAGCGGCACTCATCATGGTGGCTATGATTGTTATGATGTGTGTCGACTCTATCCCCGTGGCACCCGTCACGGCCGTGCTCCTGGCTGCAGTGCTGATGGTCATCACGGGCTGTGTGCGCAGCGTAGAGGCCGCCTACAAAACCATCAACTGGCAAACTATCGTACTCTTTGCTGCCATGTTGCCCATGTCAACGGCACTCGAGAAGACAGGCGTGTCAAGCGCCATTGCCGACTTCATCGTCAACACCTTCGGCGGAAGCAGCCCCCACGTGGCACTGGCTGCCGTGTACTTTGCCACCTCGATCATGACCATCTTCATCAGCAACACGGTGACTGCCGTGCTCATGGCACCCATCGCCCTGCAGTGTGCGATAGGTATCGGCGTGAGCCCCATACCCTTCCTCTTTGCCGTGACCGTAGCAGCTTCGATGTGCTTTGCATCGCCCTTCTCGACTCCACCCAATGCCTTGGTGCTGCCCGCAGGACAATACACCTTCATGGACTTCATCAAGGTGGGTCTACCACTTCAGATTCTGATGGGTGTGGTGATGATATTAGCATTGCCTATGCTGTTTGCCTTCTAAGGCTTGAGCAACAACGTCAACAATAACCCGAGGAGCGAAGCCAATGCGAGCAGCGCTCCTCGTTTCCATTTCTTGATTGCAAACAAACCTGCAAAAAGAAGAAACAGATAGGTAAAGAGCATAGTACCCAAGCCGTATCCTTCTACATGAAGCACTGCGCCAGGCCATGTCCCGATGTGCTCCAAGACTTTATTCATACACTCCACAAGGTGCTGTAGCAGCAGACCTACCGACAAAGCCCAAGGAGCGTCTATCAGGAGCAGTACCCACCAAACGAGTGACAGCAGTAATAAGATAGAGAGAGAAGGCACCACAAAAACATTAGTCAACAAGAAATAGCAGGGGAAGGTGCCAAAATGATATAAGGCCAAAGGGAACGTACCCAATTGAGCGGCAAGAGACATACACAGCAGGCCTACAAGATAACCCCATATCGGATGCAAGCTATGCCGACGGAAAAGCTCTTCCAAGTAGGGTTCAACCCACAGAATGGCCGCCATAGCCATAAACGAGAGTTGGAAGCCCACATCGAACAACCAGAGCGGCCGCACAAGAAGCATCAATAGAGCCGTTAAGGAGAGTGTATGAAGCGGTGATGAGCTGCCATCAGACAACCACCGAGCAAAGACATACAGCGTACACATCGCCACGGCACGCACCACAGAGACGGACATACCTACCAATAGGGCAAAGAGCCATAATATCACAATCGGAAGCAGTTCACACAACCATCGCAAGCGACGCTTCCTCAACAGACTGCGAAAAACGAGAGCAAAGATACCATAGACAACCCCAACATGCAGACCCGACAAAGCCAACACGTGAGCCGTACCAGCATTGCCATAGACTGCACGGATCTCTGGATTCAATCCCCGCTTGTCACCCAAGGTCATTGCTGAAAGAATGCCAAGCACATCGCCATCAAACGATACCTCTATATATTTCTCCTTCAGACGATGCCGCAAACGAAGCATACGTTCACGTAGTGAGAGTCTACTCACCCCTACTTTAGTCCATTGGCCACGAGACAAGTAGATTGTCCCCGAGGCACCCTGCATGGTGACATAACGAGCATAGTCAAAAGCGAGACTATCGGTGAAGTTATAAGGTTTACGCACATTACCCCTAAAGCATAGCACATCACCGGGAAGCAGCGCATCGGCCTCATCGCTCGGTTCCAAATAGGCCATCACTTTGCACTCTATCCGACGCCATTCCGAAGAGTCACGCACAGCCATCACCTCCACTTCACATAGTACACTGCGCTGACGAGCACGTGGTTCAGTCGCCACACGAGCTTCATACACCAGCTCCCCTGGCGGCCAGGCATACTCGGTCTTACCCCTCGTCCAAGCATAGCTCCACACACCTAGCATCAAGAACAGTGCCGCTGCCACAATCCCATACGATAAACCACGCCGTCCGATGCTCATGAACAACAAAAGGAGCGAGAGCAATACGCCCCACAAGCCCAGTTGACATAAAGAATCCACGTGAGGATAAAGCACATCGGCCAACCCTAAGCCACAGAGGTAAGAAAAAAGTAACCGCAGCAAGGGATAACGCTGTATTGAATCACCCATTGCTGCGGCCATAAGAGGGGAGGTATTCTTGATTTACAAGTTCTTCAGATCATGTATCATGGCTTCGCGGTCATCGGCCTTGAACACGGTGTTGCCAGCCACCAACACATCGGCACCAGCATCGACCAAACGTTTGCCCGTATCAAGATTGACACCACCATCGACCTCGATAAGTGCCTTTGAGCCTGTGCTGTCAATCAGTTCGCGCAACTCCTTCACCTTCTCTATCGTATGTTCTATGAACTTCTGACCACCAAAGCCAGGGTTTACCGACATAAGCAGCACCATATCCACATCGCAGATAATATCTTTTAACAGACATACAGGAGTAGAGGGATTGAGCGTCACACCCGCCTTCATGCCCGCTTCGTGAATAGCACCCACCACCTTATGCAGATGGGTGCAGGTCTCGTAGTGCACGTTCATCATCATAGCATCCAATGCCTTCACTTCGGGGATAAACTTCTCGGGCTGCACGATCATCAGGTGCACGTCCAAAGGTTTTGTACACAGACGTGCCACGTGCTTGAGCACGGGGAATCCGAACGAAATGTTCGGCACGAACACACCGTCCATAATATCCAAGTGGAGCCAGTCGGCCTCACTGCGGTTTATCATCTCTATATCCTGTGCCAAATGCGAGAAATCGGCCGACAAGAGCGAGGGAGCTATCAAGTGATTCATATCAGCTATGCTATTTCTTATGCTTTATAGTGCAAAGTTACGCAAATCGCACATACAAAACAAACGAG
>JAZRFA010000149.1:0-22371 GCA_045661085.1 Bacteroidaceae bacterium | reverse complement strand
TATCTGTCGCCGTTAGCTATCTGTAAACCTTGCTATTATCACTTCTCGGCGACACTTTGGCAGATGAAATGGAAATCGGCTTTATTTTGCTTTTTCCACATAAGTCAATATCTTTGTGCTGAATAAGCAGATTCAATCAATACTATGGAAGAAATCAAAGTTTATCGCTCGATGTGGAAGACCCTTTTTCTCCTTGTTTTCTGTTTTGTCAATATCGCATTGTTTATTCTCATGCTATGTGATAAGGAAGCAGGTGACAGAGTCGTTGCATGGCTATGCATCCTGTTCCTTGGATTAGGAGCACTAATCTTGCTCTACAACATTCTAAGAGAGAGGCTGTTTGATAAACCGACCATAGTTGTCACGGACACGAAGTTGGTGATGAGTATAGCTTTTCGGCATTGGGAGGTGTCGTTTGCTGATGTAGCAATATTCTATGTCTTCAAAATGTCCCCTCATCGTTTCGGCGGGACCTCACTAATCGGGATAAAATACAAGAAGGGCATCGAGCAGCATAAACTGGACAATGCGAATAGGGCGGGTCGTGCAGTGCGCAGATTCAACAATAAGTTTTATGGCTCGCAAGAGTCCATCCCTGCCGATGGCCTGACAATGAGCCCTCAGCGCTTGTGTGACCTGCTGAATGAGCGGTTAGCTGCTTCAATACAATTATAAATAAGACGATGAGAGTTTTAATAACGATTATACTATACGTACTGTGCGGCATATATGCAATGGCACAGAATAAGCCAGGGAACATCTGCACCTTTGAGACGGAAGGGCGAGAGAAGGCGATAAACATGCTGAAGGAGTTTTACGCCGATTATGTGTTTGGACTGAAGCCATTTCAACTGGATGCAACAAAGTATTGCACTTCACGCTTTTTGAGTAAGCTAGGGGATGATTATGAGGTTCAGTTGAAAGAAGATTACATCATTTCACAAGAAGAGGTAGGCCTTGAATGGTGGAGTTTTTATAATTTCATTAATGGTTATCAAGATGGCCCGAATGAGATTGACGAAGTGACGAAGGTGGTGCATGAGCACGACAATACCTATCGCATCTATTTCATAGAATGTGGCTATGAGAGTCATCGCTTGGTCGACCTCGTGGAACGCAATGATTCATTGTTCATTGATGATGTGTATCGATTGAAATATGACTCAAATGGGGAGGTGCGGTACTAGATTGAAATATATCGCTTGGCTTATGATCGAGTTTCCCAAACGCGTCGTGCAGTGTTCGGAGTACTAGTGGGTCTGATTTGTTGGTTTCTACAAAAAAACACGAAAGCCAAGAGCGAATTGCTTCTATAACCTCAATGAACCTTTCTTCATTTTGCATTTCAAACATTTCTTCGCCACGGATCTTACGCCTGCCGAATAATAGTCAAGCTCCATACTACGTATGATACATAGAAACTCTTTGTGTAAATCGCTATCTGATTTGCTCTGCCGATAGGCCAACTTCATGGCCAGTGACTGAACTCCGGGGGGAGACTGAAGGTCAATCATCACATCGAGGAGGAAGTTGAAAAATGCGATGTCAAAATCTTCATCATCAGGTAGATGGTGCAATATGCCGAGTAGCAACCTGCGGAGGCCATCGGGCGTATCGGCTTGCATTGCCAAGGCTTTCATCCGCGCCCTTTCGTCGATGAGGAGTGACGGGCATTGCCCTGCTACTTTCTCCAATGCCCAAGCGGCACGCCATCGCAAAGAATCCTCCCTTTCGTGCAAGAAAGAGAGCAGAGCATCGAGTATCATCTTGTCAGCCATTGCCTCGGCGGCAATAGTCGTAATCAACGTCTTGCAGGGGCGGGCCGAGAGGCGCAAACGTAAGCTTTCGTGCAATGATTCAGATGGGCTCATAGCTGTACTTTCACTTTGTTTTTTCACGGCAAAGATAGTGAATGTCGGGGAGTGTGCAAATTGTTCTCCGCTTAACTATTTTTATGATGCTTTTGCTTATAAATAAATCGGCAATATCTTCGATTAACCAAGAAAAAGCACTAACTTTGTGAACTTAAAAGTGTAAACACGAGTAATCACTAAAAACAGAACATAATGTCAGACAACAAAAGAATGAAAACTGCTCTTGTGTCGGTATTCCACAAGGACGGATTGGATGAGATCATTACCACGCTCCATAAGGAGGGCGTACAGTTGCTTTCTACAGGCGGTACACAAGAGTTTATCGAGTCGCTCGGTGTTCCCTGTCAGCGTGTAGAGGACCTCACAGGCTATCCCTCAATCCTCGGTGGCCGTGTGAAGACACTCCACCCCAAGGTGTTTGGTGGCATCCTCGGCCGTCGCGACCTCGAGAGCGATCAGGTGCAGATGGTGAACTATGAGATTCCCGAGATTGATCTCGTTATCGTAGACCTCTATCCCTTCGAGGCTACCGTTGCCTCAGGTGCTTCGCACGAGGCTATTATCGAGAAGATTGACATAGGCGGTATCTCGCTCATCCGTGCTGCTGCAAAGAACCACAAGGATGTGGTTATCGTAGCCAGCAAGGATCAGTATGCCCCCCTCGCAGACATCCTTCGTTCTAAGGGTGCTCAGACCACTCTTGAGGAGCGCGTATGGTTTGCCAAGGAGGCGTTTGCCGTATCTTCACTCTACGACTCTGCTATCTTCAACTACTTCGATGGTGACAATGCTTCTATGTTCCGCAAGGCGGTGAACCATCCCAAGTCACTCCGCTATGGTGAGAACCCCCACCAGAAGGGCTATTTCTATGGCGACTTTGAGGCGATGTTTGACCAGATTCATGGTAAGGAGATTTCTTACAACAACCTGCTCGACATTAATGCAGCCGTAGACCTCATCGACGAGTTCGAGGAGACCACCTTCGCAGTGCTCAAGCATAACAACGCTTGCGGCCTTGCTTCACGCGACACCTTGCTCGAGGCATGGAACGACGCTTTGGCTGGCGACCCTGTATCGGCTTTCGGTGGAGTGCTCATCACCAACCGTGCTATCGACAAGGAGACTGCCGAGGAAATCAACAAGATCTTCTTCGAGGTTATCATCGCTCCCGACTATGACGTGAACGCTCTCGAGATCCTCACTCAGAAGAAGAACCGCATCATCCTCGTTCGCAAGGAGACCGAGATGCCCCGTCAGCAATATCGTTCAGTGCTCAACGGCGTGCTCGTACAGGACCGTGATCTCAAGACTGAAACTGCCGAGGATTGCAAAACTGCAACAACCAAGGCTCCCACAGCAGAGGAAATCGAGGATATGCTCTTTGCCAACAAGATTGTGAAGAACAGTAAGAGTAATGCTATCGTGCTCGCCAAGGGCAAGCAGCTCCTCGCCAGTGGCGTGGGTCAGACCTCACGTGTAGATGCTCTCAAGCACGCTATCGAGAAGGCTCAGGGCTTTGGCTTCGACCTCAATGGCGCAGTGATGGCCAGCGATGCATTCTTCCCCTTCCCCGACTGCGTGGAGATTGCTCACAAGGCAGGTGTGACAGCCGTTATCCAGCCTGGTGGCTCTGTACGCGACGCTGAGTCAGTACAGTGCTGCAACGATAACGATGTGGCTATGGTAATCACTGGTTTCCGTCACTTCAAACACTAATCCAATCATGGGACTTTTCTCTTTCACACAAGAAATAGCGATGGACCTCGGTACGGCCAACACCATCATCTTGCAGAATGGCAAGATTGTGGTGGATGAGCCTTCCGTGGTAGCCCTCGACCGCCGTACTGACAAGATGATTGCTGTAGGTGGCCGTGCAAAGTTGATGCACGAGAAGACCAATGAGAATATCAAGACCATCCGCCCCTTGCGCGATGGTGTGATTGCCGCCTTTAATGCCTGCGAGCAGATGATGCGCGGACTCATCAAGATGGTTAATTCTCGTACACGTCTTTTCACTCCTTCATTGCGCATGGTTATCGGTGTACCTTCAGGTAGTACCGAAGTGGAGTTGCGTGCTGTACGTGACTCGGCCGAGCACGCTGGTGGACGTGACATTTACCTTATCTACGAGCCTATGGCTGCCGCTGTGGGTATCGGTCTTGATGTAGAGGCACCTGAGGGTAATATGGTGGTAGATATAGGTGGTGGTTCTACTGAGATTGCAGTGATTTCTCTCGGTGGCATCGTAAAGAACAGCTCTATCCGTGTGGCTGGTGACGACTTCACTGCAGATATCCAGGAATATATGGGTCGTCAGCACAACCTGAAGGTCAGTGAGCGCATGGCCGAGCGTATCAAGATACACGTAGGCTCTGCTTTGACCGACCTTGAAGAGGATGCTCCCGAAGAGTATATCGTTCATGGTCCGAACAAGATTACTGCATTGCCAATGGAGGTGCCCGTATGCTATCAAGAAATTGCACACTGCTTGGATAAGTCAATTTCCCGAATTGAAACTGCTGTGCTCGATGCGCTTGAGAATACTCCTCCCGAAATCTATGCCGACATCATTCACAACGGTATCTATTTGGCTGGTGGTGGTGCATTGCTTCGCGGTTTGGCCAAGCGCTTGCAGGATAAGATCAATATACCCTTCCACGTGGCTGAAGACCCCTTACATTGCGTAGCTCGCGGTACGGGCATTGCGCTGAAGAATGTCGAGAAATTCTCATTCTTGATGAGATAATGTACTATTAGGAGTTGGAAGTTAGGAGTTGCGACTCCGCAGTGTACGCCATGCAGTTGGCAACTCCTAATTTCTAACTCCTAATTTTAGTTTGTTGACGTGAATAATATTTTCCAATTCTTATATAAACATCTTCATTGGGTAGTCTTCATCGTGTTGGAGGTTATCTGTTTTGTATTGTTGTTCTCATATAACAACTTTCAAGGCAGTGTATACCTCTCTACGGCCAATGAGGTCACGGCACGCCTGCTCAATGGCAAAGATAGAGTGACAAGCTATCTGGGCTTGGTAGAGAAGAATCGCGTCTTGGCCGAACAGAATGCCCAATTGTTGCAGCGTATTACGGAGTTGGAAATGTTCAAAGCACAGCATCACTTGGATAGTCTCTCTGAAGCGGAGGTTGTCAAGAGAGTGCATCGTGCCGGCTATCATATTAGTCCTGCACAAATTATTGACAAGTCTGTCAATAAGGTGGACAACTATTTGACTATTGATTGTGGCACTGCTGATGGCATAGCGCCAGATATGGGTGTGATGGGTGTTGATGGTGTTGTGGGTGTTGTGTACAAGTGCACGGAGTATTATTCATTGGTAATGCCATTGCTTAATAGCAATAGTAGCATTAGTTGTAAGGTTCTCGGGAGCAACGATTTTGGTTATCTTCAGTGGCATGGCACTGACCCACGGTATGCGATTCTGCATGACCTGCCTCGCTATTCGGCCGTAGAGTTGGGCGATACGATTGTGACCAGTGGGAACTCTTCATTTTTCCCAGAGGGAGTGATGGTGGGTACGGTAGAGGAAGCTTATCCCTCGACCGATGGTTTGTATGTGCGGTTGAAGGTACAGCTGAGCACGCAGTTTACCAACTTGGAGCATGTATTCGTGATGCGTAAGATGGATGCCGATGAATGGCAAGAGTTGCAGAGATTGTTGAATCCGAAGAAAAAGAAGAAGTAATATGGAAAGAATGCTCACTCGTGTTGCTTGGTTCATTGGCTTGGCGCTTGTGCAGGTATTACTCTTCAATAATATCTGTCTGTTTGGCTTGGCCACTCCATTTGTCTATGTCTATTTCCTTTTGGCGTTGGATAGGGATGTTGACCACAATGTATTGATGCTGGTAGCGTTCCTATTGGGTTTAGCGGTTGATATATTCAGCAACACACCGGGTGTGAACGCTGGTGCTTCGGTGCTTATAGCGTTTATGCGGCCATGGATATTGCGGTTGTTCTCTCCCCGCGGTGAGTATGAAAACTTCGAACCAGGCATCTATACTTTGGGCGTGGGCGCATTTGTACGCTATGCGGTTATCATGGTCCTCTTGCATCATACTGCTTTGTTTTTTCTCGAAGCTTTCTCTTTCGTGAATGTCGGATATTTGTCGCTCCGCATTCTTTGTAGCGCGTTGCTGACGATGTTGATGGTAATGGCAATAGAGTACGTCCGTCATAAAAGATAGTTTTCACAGATGAGCAACGATTATCGCTACGAGAACCGTAAGTTTGTGGTGGTTGGCATCGTGCTCGCCATTATTGTTGTATTTATAGGTCGCCTATTCAGTTTGCAGGTGTTGGAAGATAAGTACAAAGAACATGCTGATTCCAATGCCTTCCTCAACAAGACTGTATATCCCTCGCGGGGTGTGATGTATGACCGTACGGGTAAGCTACTTGTATCAAACCAGCCGGCCTACGATGTAATGGTGTGCATGCGCAGCGTCAAGGACCTCGATACATTGGCTTTCTGCCAATCGCTGGGGATTACGAAAGAGTTTTTTGACAAGCGTATGGCCGATGTCAAGAATCGTCGTCTCAATCCCGGATATTCATCCTATACCGATCAATTGTTCCTTAGCCAACTTACAGCTGAGGACTTTGCTATGTTTCAGGAGCAACTCTATAAGTTTTCAGGTTTCTCTATCCAGCGTCGCACCATTCGCCAATATAACTATCCTGTTGCAGGTCATCTGTTTGGCGACCTAGGTGAGGTGTCAAAGAAAGATATTGCCAAGGATGGGTATTATGTGCAGGGAGATTTCATAGGGAAGCAGGGTATAGAAAGCTATTATGAGAAGCAACTTCGTGGCGAGAAGGGTAAGGAGGTATTGCTGCGTGATGCTTATGGCCGTGTAAAAGGAGCCTATATGGATGGCCATATGGATGTGGCTCCTATTCCTGGTAAGAATCTTACGCTGAGTCTCGACATCGAGTTGCAGGCTTTGGCCGAGCGTTTGCTACAGAACAAGATTGGTAGTGTGGTGGCCATAGAACCTTCTACTGGTGAAGTGCTCTGCATGGCTTCGTCGCCTACCTTTGATCCACAAATGTTGGTGGGGCGCAAGCGTGGTGAGAATCATCGTTTATTGTCGCAAGATAAGCAGAAACCCTTGCTCAATCGTGCCATTATGGGTACCTATCCTCCAGGCTCGACTTTCAAGACTTCTCAGGCTCTCACCTATTTGCAAGAGGGTATTATAACGCCCGAGACACAGTTCCCTTGTGCTCTTGGTTTTAAGCATAAGGGGCTTCGTGTAGGTTGTCATGCTCATAGTTCGCCTATTTCATTGGTACCATCATTAGCGACCTCATGTAATAGTTACTACTGTTGGGGACTCTATCGTATGATAGGTGCTGATAAGTATGGTTCGTCACAAGCCGCACTTACCTGCTGGAAAGACCACATGGTAGCTATGGGCTTTGGCTATCGATTAGGTATTGACCTTCCAGGTGAGGCACGTGGTTTTATTCCAAATGAAGGGACCTATAATAAGGTATATGGAAAGTCGTGGAACGGACTCACTATTATTTCCATCTCCATCGGCCAGGGTGAGGTTACGCTGACTCCTTTGCAGATAGCCAATCTTGGTGCCACCATTGCCAATCGTGGCTATTATATCCCGCCCCACATCGTAAAGCAGGTGCAGGATGAACCGCTTGATAGTCTCTACACCACTCCCAAGTATACAATGGTAGAGAAGCGCCACTATGAAACCATAGTACAGGGCATGCGCGAAGCGGTGCTCAATGGAACCTGTGTTGGTGCAAACTTGCCCGACATTGAGGTGTGTGGCAAGACCGGTACGGCTCAGAACCGCGGCAAGGACCACTCGGCATTTATGGGATTTGCTCCGATGGATAATCCCAAGATTGCCGTGGCCGTATATGTTGAGAATGGAGGATACGGTGCGGTGTATGGCGTACCCATCGGTGCACTCATTATGGAGAAGTATCTCACGGGTACATTGAGTGAAGAGAGCGAGAAAAAGGCAGAGAATATTCAACAGCGCGAAATCTATTATGGCAGTCAGGAACGTTAATTTATGGAGATCGATAGATTGGCTCACTGTCATCCTCTATTTTGTGTTGGTGACATTTGGGTGGCTCAGCATCTGCGGTGCTACATACGACTTTGGCGACCCCGATTTTCTGAGTTTTGACACCCACACCGGCAAGCAGCTGATTTGGATGGGCTGTGCTGTGGTGATTGCCCTCGTGCTACTCAACATCGAGAAGAAGTACTACGAGATGCTGGCCTATCCCATTTACGTGGCCTTCATACTCCTCTTGGCCGTCACCATCTTTGTGGCTCCCGATATCAAAGGCTCCCATTCGTGGCTTGCGTTTGGCCCTATCAGAATACAGCCTGCTGAGTTTTCCAAGTTTGCCACTGCTCTATGTTTGGCTCGTCTACTGAGTACCTATGGCTTCTCCATGGAGCGGCGCAGCGATATAGTGAAGATGATAGCCATTGTCGTGCTCCCTATGTTGCTCATTGTGTTGCAGAATGAGACGGGTTCGGCGCTCGTATATTTATCCTTCTTCCTTGTCCTCTATCGTGAGGGAATGACAGGCTCGCTCCTTGCTGTTGGAGTTTGTGCCGTGCTCTATTTCGTCATTGGGGTAGGGCAGAGTGGAAATTTCTTTGAATCAATGCCAGTGTGCGTGGGCGAGTTTTTGGTATTCCTGCTCATACCGCTTTTCACCTCCTTGATGGTAGGAGTATATGGCAAGCGGATATCTCGTGCCTGGTGGATAGCCGGAGTCAATTTGATAGGAACATTTGTGGCTTGGCTCTTCTCCCGTTATGTAGTGCCGTTCGATATCTGTATCGTACAACTGATACTATGCGTGTGCACCGCTCTATACCTATTATATGTATACCTGCTCGAGCGATATGCCTCGTACCTGCTCATTGCGCTCTTTGCATTGGGCTCGATAGGCTTCTACTACTCGTGCAATATGATTATCGACAAGTTGCAGCCTCACCAGCAGATGCGTATCAAGGTGCTGCTTGGCTTGACGGACGACCCCTCGGGTGTGGGCTACAACATCAACCAGTCGAAGATTGCCATTGGCTCGGGTGGAGTATGGGGTAAGGGATTCCTCAATGGTACGCAGACTAAGCTCAACTACGTGCCCGAGCAGCACACCGACTTCATCTTCTGTACCATCGGTGAGGAGCAGGGATTTATGGGCTGCACCTTCATCCTCTTGCTCTACGCCTTTTTCATTATCCGCATCATTATCCTTGCCGAGCGGCAAGGTAGCAACAAGTTTACCCGTGTCTATGCCTACTCGCTGGCCTCTATTCTCACTTTCCACCTGTTTGTGAACGTAGGTATGGTCATTGGATTGGCTCCTGTCATCGGTATCCCCTTGCCATTCTTCAGCTACGGAGGCTCCTCATTGTGGGGATTTACCATCCTGCTCTCCATCTTGCTTCGTCTTGATGCCGAGCGTGAAGGCCGCTTCAGATAGTCGGGTGAGACTTGTTTCTCCCTTCCTTATGTGAATAAAGTTCATATTTGGTATGGCAATGGCAGGAACAGAGGAACCAGTGATTTTCTAATTCGGATAGTTCTGAACTCGAGTCCGCCTTTGTCTGAACTCGAGTCCAGACGGCTCTGGACTGAGACATGCCTAGATTGGACAGATAATAAAACTTTATCAGATTGTATCGCTCGAAGAAAACGCCGATTCCATCGGGCTTTTCCCCAGGTCTCAGTTATTATATATCGTGAGAGTGTTTCCACTAAGTGTGGTGCGATATCGATATAAGGGGCGACTATCACTGTTCTTGGCTACACCGCTGTTATTCAAGTCGTAGATGTTGTTGCATTTGGCACAAGTGGCAGCTCCTTCCGTGTCTACGCTTAAGCGAGAAGACGCCCTGTCGCATTGGGGGCACCCTAAGTCGTAGGCATAGATTAGCCCATCGCCAAAATAGGGCTGACCGATGATAATGCCGGCAAGACCAAAGTTGAAGACACGATTCTGAATCTCCGTGTAGGGAAATGTCTGTTCGTGGCCATCGGGTTCCCTTACGATATAACCATCTTTAGTAGCTGTAGATCTCACGGAAAGGAAATATCCTGATGTCTGCACTTTGTTGAAGGGAGATTTGCTAATGTCGCACGAGAAAGACACAAGATACTTGCTACTGAATTCCTCATACGAACGGCTACAGGCACTCGCTATAAGAGAAAGGACGAGTATAGTCAAGAACTTTTTCATCAACACTTTTGGGCTTTGTCGTGATTATTTTGAGGGCTCTTTGTTCCCTGAAATTGTGGAGTTATAGCAATCCAACAACAACTGGAGTTCCTCTTCGGGGGTAAACAAATGTGTGCTATCTGCAAGTGTCTTGATGCAGTCTCCGCTCCAATAAGTACCCCAAGCTGTAGCTGATTCCTCAGCAGTCTCCTTGAAGGTTGGAAGCACGATCTCATCGAAGGTGGTGGAGAAGCGAGGGAGAAACTCACACGAAAAAGCGAAGTGTCCTTTTTCAGGGGTCACGACGTAGTAATTGTCTGTCTTCTCTACAATACTTACATTACCCTGCCATTGAAACACTACGTAATAGTTGAGCCCATCGATGAAGCGCTCGAAAACGACAGCGTTGCTTCGTTTCGAAATTAATTTGGTGCGATGTTTTTGATTGGCATTCCACTGTGGTGAGCTACTGTTATCTCTCGTATAAGGGAAGCAGAGTTTAATGGGGATGGGGAGTTCTGACTTGATATGGGCTGCAATGAGATTCCGTTTGGGGTGGCATACGGTGTAGACAGATATCGGATTGGTCTGTAGTCTATAGCTGGTTTTGACAATGCCGCTGTTCAGTATGAGCATTTGGTCGATGCCATCGAAATCCTCAATGAACGTAGTTGATGGAAATTCAAAACCAATGATGCCCAAATGCCTGTCTCCCCACTTGGCTTGTGTGACGAGTGCATTGTTTGGAGCGTATCGTTCGGGAAAGGTCTGCAATCCTGTGGGATCTACACTCATGACAAACTCTCCGTTGCCTACGGAGAGCGTTGTCAATGAGTCGAATGATTGCACTATCGGGTTATTACGCCTCAATAGTACATTGCGGTCGATAGGTTCCACGCTGAATCCCTTCCCTATGAGGATAAACGACAGCAGGAGTAAAGCCAGAATTCTTTGTTGCATAATCGAATGGGCAAAAGGCTTATCGATTACACTCAGCCTCAATCTCCTCGGTGGTACAGGGTTTGTTCTTGCCCAAGTGGCGTGAGCCATCGGCAGTGATTAGGTAGTCCTCCTCGTTGCGGATGCCACCGAAATCTTTCCAAGCATCGAGCTTGTCGTAGCAGATGAAATCGGTAAACTGCTTTTCGGCACGCCACTTATCGATAAGTTCGGGGATAAAGTAGATACCTGGTTCGATGGTAAAGACAAATCCTGGTTCAAGTGTACGGGCAAGGCGCAATGACTTGAAACCAAACTGAGTGCTCTTGGGCTGGCCATCGTAGCCTACGTATACCTCGCCAAGATTCTCCATGTCGTGCACGTCGAGCCCCATCATATGGCCCAATCCGTGAGGCATAAAGAGTGCATATGCTCCAATATTAGCAGCTTCGGCAGGGTCACCCTTGAGGAGACCGAGTTCCTTCATACCTTTGCATATCTCAGTAACCGCCATCATATGTACCTCACGATAGGTAATGCCGGGACGGAGGGCTGCTACGGCAGTGCGATAAGCGCGGAGGTTGATGTCATAAACAGTTTTCTGGCGCTCGGTGAAACGACCCGATACGGGCATCGTAGAAGTGAGGTCACCGGCATAGTGCATCGTGTTCTCGGCACCGGCATCGAGGAGGAAGATTTGTCCCTCCTTCAGTACGTTGCTGTGGCAGTGGTTATGGAGGGTCTGCCCGTTGATGGTTGCGATGACAGGGAATGAGAGGTTGCCTCCTTGGCGCATAGCCACCTCGGTTACGGCAGCGGCAATCTCGCTCTCCTTAATGCCTGGGCGCACCATACGCATGGCGGTCTTGTGCATCTCCACGCTGGTGTTAATAGCTTCTTCTATTTGCAGAATCTCTTCGTCGCTCTTGTAGTTACGTTGATTCACCACAGCGCGGATGAAGGGCACCGATGAGCCCGCTGCGAGTTCGGCTGGTTGCTTGCCAAGAAGCTCGGCAAGCCACAGCTTGTGGTCGCCACGGTAGGGGGGGAGGTAGTGGATGGGTTGATCTTTGGCAGCAGCGCGATCGAGGTAGTTCTTCAGCTCGCTCATGGGCAGGGTTTCGCGGATGCCTACGCGCTCGCTCTTTTCGCGGATGGTGGGCTGGATGCCCATCCAAATGATGCTATCGATGGTGAGCTCGTCGCCAAAGATAATCTCTCGGTCCTCATCGATGTCGATGATGGCAGCAAGACCTGCATAGTCAGAGCCGAAGAAATATAGAAATGTAGAATCCTGACGGTAGTGATAGGTGTTGTCGGCATAGTTCATACCACACTCGTCGTTGCCGAGGAAGAGCAACAAACCGCTCTTCAATGTTTCTTTCAACTGCTGTCGGCGACGGATATAAGTCTCTTTTGCAAACATAATACGTTGTATTTTAGGGTTTATATTATTCGTTCTTTCCTGTCATTCGGTTGTATATACCGATATACCTCATTGCCACACTGTTCTCGCCGTAGGTGTTTGCCGCCTTGCGTGCCGCCTCACGGCTTAGTATTTCGTATTCGCCTTCGGTGAGGAGCCAATGTATGCCGTTGGCAAGGTCGCCCACGTTCTTATACTCGGCAATGTAACCATTGTGCAGGTGGTCTATCATTTCAGGTATACCTCCCACATTGAATCCAATACAGGGAATACCGCATGCCATGGCTTCCACTACGGTATTGGGTAGATTGTCTTGCAACGAGGGAATGGCATAGAGGTCTACGGCATTATACACATCTACCATCACCTTCTCATCAGCAATGTAGTTGAGGGGATACACGTCGAAAGGAATACAATCACACATCGTTGGACTTAGGTCCTTACCCACGAGGACTATACCAAGCTTTCCCTGCCACTCGGGATGCTCCGCTGAAAGACGTATGACAGCTTCTTTCAGATAATGGAATCCCTTACGCTCATCGCTTAACGTATGAGAACTGAAGAGTATCAGGCGTTTGTCAATGGGCAATCCGAGCGCCTCACGGGATAATCGTTTATTTCGCGGGCGGAAGAGATTGATGTTTATGGCATTGGGTATACACTCTATCTTTTTCTCTTGTAGCAGACGGCTGTTGCTTGCCATATTACCAAGCCATCGGCTGCAAGCGACAAAGCGGATATGCGCACCTTGTAACAATTGAGTTTTATGTTCGAAGACACGGAATGCCATATCATGATGCTTACGGCTATTCATTTGTGGGCAGTCATGGCAGTGCTCGGTATAGTGGTCACAGTCGTGTGCATAGTGGCACACCCCAGTGAAAGGCCACATATCGTGCAGTGTCCATACGATGGGTTTACCTGATTCTATGATTTTCTCTATCGCTGCAAGCGAAAGCATACCCTCATTAACCCAATGAAGGTGAATGACATCGGCCTGCTTGAACTCGGGAAGCTCTGTGATATCGCCGCCTGAATGTCCTAAGTCGATGGTATAGATGCGATTACGACGGAAATGTGTATGTAGTGCTACCGACATTCGTTCCCATAGCATCGACAGTCTATTGGCAAGACTTCGCTCTGCTAATACCGTAGTGAGTTGGTCGGTACTTTTTCGGCGTACCAACATCTTGGCCTTGATACCATTGTTCTTCAAAGCCTCGGTGAGACGATAGGCAGCAATTGCCGGTCCGCCCTGACGCTCGGTGGTATTGATGATGAGTACTCTCATGGGCTGTGCTTATTTTGACTTATCGGCCACGTCGAAGAGTGCTCGGGTCATATTACTCCATGCATACTTGGCTTTCTCCTCAAGGATACCCTTGCGGTAGTCGTCTTCGGTGCGGTTGTCGACAAAGTCGACCAAGGCATCGGCAATCTCCTGTGCGTCGGGAGCCACTACGTAGCCCACCTTGCCGTGTGGGACGATCTCGGCCAGTCCGCCTACGTTGGTCACCAGCATGGGGCGTTCAAAGTGGTAGGCGATCTGCGTGATGCCGCTTTGTGTGGCCGTCTTGTAGGGTTGCGCCACGAGGTCGGCAGCAGCAAAGTAGTAGCGCACCTTGTCGGCCGGAACAAACTCCTTGCACCACACGATGTGCTCGGCCAGTTGTAGCTCGGCCTCCAGCTGCTCATATTTCTCGGCATTGCTGTAGAACTCTCCTGCTACGATGAGCTTCACCTTCTTGACTCTCAGACGTTTGTCGGCAAAGGCACGGAGCAGTAGGTCGAGACCCTTGTAGTCGCGTATGAGTCCGAAGAAGAGGATGTAGCGGGTGTCGGCATCGAGCCCCAGTGTCTTGATCGCCTCGTCACGCGGCACCTTGGCACCGAAGTTGTCGTAGAGTGGGTGAGGGGTAAGTCCGTAGGGGAGGGTGTCGTCGAAGCTGCGGGCATCGTTGAGCACGCTCTCCGACATGGCTACATAGCCCTCCAATGACTTGATCATGTAGCGGGCAAACATGCGGTCGCCGATGCGGTGCTCGTGGGGGATGACATTGTCGAGTAGGCCTACCACACGGATGTGCTTGTCGCGACGTACAATGCGGGCTATCGTGCCCAAGCAGGGTGCCAGGAAGGGGAGCCAGAAGCGGATCATCACCAGGTCGGGGCGTTGGCGACGAATCTCACGCCCTATCTTTATCCAGTTGAATGGATTGACGGAGTTGACTTTGCGCACGATGTTCAGGTCTGTCGGCGCAGGACTGGTAGAATATTGCGTAGTGCCAGGGAAGAGAAATCCAGGGTATTGCAGTGTGAAGGTATAGGTCAGCACCTCATGCCCCTCGCGCTGGAACTCGCGTGCCAGTCGCTCATTGAAATCTGCAATGCCTCCTCGATACGGGTAGGCGGGCCCTACTATGATGATACGTTTCTTCATTTTCTGCTCTTTGTTGGATTCGTTTGCAAATATACGAATAAGCGTGAAATACTAATGGCCTTATGGTGTAATATTATTTTTTTTCTTGTAACTTTGTTGTCGAAGTGAGTATCTGCTAGTCGATTACCAATCATTCCGGCAAGGAGTAATACATTACAAATATGAAGAAATGTCCTTTTCTCGTTCTTTTTCTTTTGCTTATGGCTTGTGGTTCTAAGCAGCGTGCAGAGTTTACAGTCACCGTGAGCAATGATCAGGCATTTGACCGTGAGGAGATGGTCGAGGTCCCCATCAGTGCAATAGCCAATCAGGTAAGGCTCATCGATGAGGAGCAATACATTGTGCTAGATAGTGAGGGTAATCAGGTGCCTTATCAGATTACCTATGATGACAATCTCCTGTTCCCTGCTGCCGTGCAGGCGGGGGGTACAACGAACTTTACAATTGTTGTAGGCGATCCCATCGAGGTCGAGTCTTTTGTGTATGGTCGTCACTATCCCGAACGTGTTGATGATATGACTTGGGAGAATGACCGTTCGGCCTATCGGGCTTATGGACCGGCATTACAGGCCAGAGGTGAACGTGCTTTCGGGTATGATGTGTGGGTGAAGCGTGTCCCTGAACTTGTGGTGGAGCAGCGCTATGCCAAGCATCTTGATGCTGAGATGCAGATGGAGGTCACTCGTTTGCGCAAGGCCCGCAAGTACAAAGAGGCCGATGAGTTGTTTCACTCGGCATCGTTTCATGTAGACCATGGTGATGGCCTCGATTGTTATAGCGTAGGTCCCACCCTTGGCTGTGGTACTGCGGCATTGATGCAGGGCGATAATATCCTCTATCCCTACTGTTGGAAGGAGTATGAGATTATGGAGAATGGCCCCTTGCGTTTCACCGTAAAGCTCACTTTTCATCCCTCTGTCGTGGGCAAGGATAGTGTGGTGGAGACTCGCATCATCTCGCTCGAGCGTGGTTCTCAGCTTAATAAAACCGTTGTTACCTATGCAGGATTGAACAAGGCAACTTCCGTAGCAACGGGTCTTGTCATTCATTCTGAAAATCCGGAAGCTTATGTGCTCGAAGGCGACAAGGGCTATATCGCTTATGCCGACCTCACGGACAATGTGAACAATGATAACGGTGTTATCTATGTGGGTGCTGTGATGCCTAAGAAGGTGAAGGAAGCCAAGGCTGCCTTGTTTGCTCCTAAGGAGGCTAAGGAGCGTGGCGCCGTGGGGCACGTGCTTGCCATAAGCAACTATAAACCCGATAGCGAGTATGTCTATTACTGGGGTTCAGGATGGAGCAAGTATGGCTTTGATTCGATGGAAGCTTGGATCGACTACCTCAATCGTTATGCCCAGCGTGTACGCCATCCGCTGACTGTGACCTTCTGAATCGGTGGGAACCTGGAGATCAAGGGCTATAGCCGTGTATTGTCTAAGTATAGTTTCTGTCTATTGATGACGTAGGACTCTCGTACGTTCTTTATGTCAATAAAGCGAGTTAAAGGACTCAGAAACAGGGAAACCATACTATATATTGTGGAAAAGAAATGTCGTTGTATGATATGTTTGAAAGCCCGCTGAAGAAGAATCCTTACCTGCAGTCCATTGTGGAGAACCTACCTGACACTCCGGGATGCTACCAGTATCTCAACAAGGAGGGTACGGTAATCTATGTGGGTAAGGCAAAGCACCTGAAACGGCGCGTGAGCCAGTACTTCCAGAAGGAGCAGACGGGCAAGACGCGAGTGCTAGTCAGTCAGATTGCCGACATACGCTACGTGGTGGTGAAGAGCGAGGAGGATGCGCTGCTGCTTGAGAACAACCTTATCAAGAAGTATAAACCACGCTACAACGTGTTGCTCAAGGACGACAAGACCTACCCCTCTATCTGCATCACGGGGGAATATTTCCCTAAGGTGTTCAAGACGCGCAAGATAATCCGCAACGGCTCGCAATACTTCGGGCCTTATAGCCACATGCCCACGCTCAATGAGATACTCAGTCTCATCAAGCAACTCTACACGGTGCGCACGTGTAACCTCGCCCTCACGCCCGAGAACATACGTAGCGGCAAGTTCAAGCCCTGCCTCGACTACCACATCAAGCGCTGCAAGGCTCCCTGCATTGCCCTGCAGAGCCGTGAGGAGTACATGGAACAAATCAGCGAGATACGACAAATCCTACGCGGCAACACTAAGGAACTGAACCGTGAATTGATGGAACAGATGCGCCAGCTGAGCGGGGAGATGCGCTTCGAGGAGGCTATGGAGCTGAAGCGTAAGTATGATGCGTTGGAGCGTTTTCGTGAGAAGAGCGAGGTGGTGAGCCACATCATCGACAACGTGGACGTCTTCTCCATTGAGGAGGATGGCGACAGTGCCTTCATCAACTATCTGCATATCACCAACGGTGCCATCAACCAGGCATTCACCTTCGAGTATAAGAAGAAGATGAACGAGTCGCAAGAGGAGTTGCTAGCTTTGGGCATCGTGGAGATGCGTGAGCGCTACAAGAGTCAGTCTAAAGAGATTGTGGTACCCTTCCCTGTTGATATCGACCTGGAGGGGGTGACCTTCACCGTGCCGCAGCGTAGCGACCGTAAGAAGCTGCTCGAACTCTCGCAGCTCAACGTGAAGCAGTACAAGCTTGACCGTTTGAAGCAGGCCGAGAAGCTCAACCCCGAACAGAAGAACACGCGCCTACTCAAGGAGATACAGGATCACCTCAAACTGGACAAACTGCCCGTCCACATCGAGTGTTTCGACAACTCCAACATCTCGGGCACCGATGCTGTGGCGGCTTGCATCGTCTTCCGCATGGGCAAGCCCAGTAAACAGGAATACCGCAAATATAACATCAAGACCGTCATTGGCCCCGATGATTATGCCTCGATGCGCGAGGTGGTACACCGCCGCTATTCACGCATGATCACCGAGGACACTCCGCTCCCCGACCTCATCATTGCCGATGGCGGTAAGGGGCAGATGGAGGTCATCCGCGAAGTGGTGGAAGACGAGCTGGGCTTGCATATCCCCATCGCCGGACTTGCCAAGAACGACCGCCACCGCACAGCCGAGCTACTCTTTGGATTCCCCACGATGAGCATCGGGCTGAAGCAGCAGAGCGCCCTCTTTCACCTCTTGGAATGCATACAGGACGAGGTGCATCGCTTTGCCATCACCTTCCACCGCGACAAGCGCAGCAAGCGGCAGACCGCTTCGGCACTCGACACCATCAAAGGTATAGGGCCCAAGACGAAGGAGGCCCTGCTTGCCCAATTCAAGACGGTGAAACGCATCAAGGAGACGAGCCTCGAAGAACTTGCCGCCATCGTAGGGGTTGCCAAGGCAAAGGCTGTGGCAGAGGCTTTGCAAGCCCCGTCACCCGCGAGAGAATGAGTAGTAGTGATTTCCCTTCTACCTTATGGTGATGTGCAGGCAGCTCTGCTTGCGCTCGTACTTCACGTAGCAGCGCCCGGCTTGGTGCATGTCGTACACCGTCTGCATCAGTAGCTGCAGCAGCTTGGGGTCGTTGGCGCGGTACTCCTCGGGCTTGTCGAAACGCACGTAGGTGATGTCCACCGTGGTGCCATATTGATGGCACGAGTTCTTCGAGGCATTCACATTGCCACTACGGCGCAGGCGTTTGATGTGGTTCTCCGTGCGGTATACGCTGGTGACGATGAATCGGTGGCGGCGGTCGTAGCCACGATTGTAGAGCGAGTCCTGGAACGCCTCACCCAGATCGTCAAGAAAGTCCTTGGCCTTGGGCACCAGGTAGGGAGCCGAGTGGGTGAGCGGGTCCACCTTGTACAGCTCGTTCGTTTCGATGCGCTTCAGTCCATACTTGCCCACCTCGAGTTCCTCTATGGTGAGCGTGTGGGGCGTGCCGTTGGCACGTGCGGCTATGAGCTGTATGTCGTTGAGGTCGTTGAATAGCTTCGGGTAGTTGCGGTAGGGGTCGCGGCGGTCCTTGAGGTCGGGGTTGCGATTGGGCTTTTCCATCTTGGGTGCGATGGCCACAGCCTCGGTGATGAGTTCGCGGAGATGGAAGTGGCACACTCCTCGCAAGCTATAGGTTCCCGTGATGAGCAGCACTACGGCAGTCAGCGAACACAGCATCAGTAATAATCCTTTGCCACCGACAAGACGTCCGCCTGCCAAGCGGGACACCATACGCAGGTACCGGCGCAGCCAACCTTTTCCATGGTCCTTGAGCACTTGTGCCATCAGGGGTGCGAGGACTAGTGCTATCTTGTACCCGAGCAGGTCGTGTGGAGTGGTGAACACGCCGCACAGCGCCATCACCAAGAGGTATACCGGATAGCCTATGTAGGCCAGCTGGCGCACGGGCCACTTCAGCACGTTGCTTCCCACGAGGAAGGCTGTGGAGAAGGCCGTGAGGAAGAGTATCACCTTCCATCGGAACCAGGCCCGCACCGTATAGTCGTCGCCCACGAAGAGTGTGCCCACCATGTCGGTAAGCATAAAGAGTATGCTCACCAGGGGTACGAGTCGTAGGACGAAGAACAGGAGGTCTTTGCGCGTGATATTCATAGGACTGCAAATTTACTGCAAATTTCCGAGTTATTGTTGCAACATTGCCAGTTATTTTATACCTTTGCGCCGCATTGATGGGGGCACGCTTCCAATTTAGCCCCTGTCAAACGCTGCTCGAATGGTGGAATCGGTAGACACGAAGGACTTAAAATCCTTTGGCCAGTGATGGCTGTGCGGGTTCAAGTCCCGCTTCGAGTACCAAGTAAAGACTCTTGTGAATCAATGATTTACAGGAGTCTTGTCTTTTTCACAAACATCTATATCGCCAGCTATTTTATCGTTGTTTTTCTCCCGTTTAATGCCGTTTTGCATAGTTTGTGTAAACCAATGTGTAAACCAGAATTAACGATGAAGGCTACAGTTAATGTGCTGTGTTACAGGTCAAAGACTTTGAGTAATGGAGAACATCCTTTGATGATTTGTGTGTGTAAAGACAGAAAAAGAAAGTACATCAGTCTTGGTGTGTCTGTAAAATCTCAGTTTTGGGACTTTGAGAAGAGTAGGCCAAAGCGTAATTGTCCCAATAGAGAACAACTAAACAAACTAATCGCTGAGACAGAACAGAAATACGCAGAGCAGGTCTTGGAATTCTCTACAATGGGACGTGATTATACTGTAACAACCTTGGTGGAAACAGTAGATAATGCTTCAAAAAATAGAACTGTCAATGATTTGTTTCTGGACTATATAGAGCAACTGAACAAGGAGAGTAGGATAGGATATGCTTTGTCTGTTCGCCAAGTTTACACCTCTCTTATCAAATACAAGGGGAATCTTGATTACTATTTTACTGAAATTGATGTTGCTTGGTTGAAAGAATATGAGTCATGGCTACGAAAGCAACGGTTATCTGAGAATACGATTGGAATACGTCTCAGAACCTTGCGTGTGATTTATAATAATGCAATCACTGAGGGATTGGTAAAGGGTGAATCCTATCCATTCAAGAAATATAAGGTTTCCAAGTTGCATAAGGTTACAGCTAAACGTGCTATTACGAAAGAGGAAATCAAGTTGATAATGAATTATGATACTACGGCTGCGTGTTTCTATAAGAAGTTGGCCGTGGATATATTTGCGTTCTCATATCTAATGGGTGGAATAAATTTCACTGATATATCTATGTTGACGAAAGATAACATAGAGGGTAATAAACTGATATATGTAAGGCAGAAGACGAAGAAGACAATTATGTTACCTCTATTGCCGCGGGCATACGACATAATAATGAAGTACAAGGATGACCGCCGACGATACCTATTTCCCATTCTGGATAATAGAAAGCGAACTCCCATGCAGGTAAAAGACCGCATTACTGATGCTATTGCAAACATCAATTATCATCTTAGGGCGATAGGCAAGAACTTGGGAATAGAATTGAAGGTGACTACGTACGTTGCAAGACATTCCTATGCTACGGTACTTAAGCGTGCTGGAGTCTCAACGTCTATAATCAGCGAATCATTAGGGCATAGTTCTGAGCGGGTCACTCAGATATATCTTGATAGCTTTGACAATGAGCAAATGAATGATGCCATGAGAAATCTACTTTGATACAGAACTCTTCCCGCTTATCTTGAATAGGTGGGATTTTCTTTCTATCTTTGATGCAAAATTAAAGGATATGGAGATACAAGGATTACCAGACCATAAAGCACATTACTCTGAAATAGATAAGTACTTGGACGAGCCTTTGCTGGAATATGTTTGGAAGGTTGCAGACTGCTTCTGCCCCGTTGTAGACTATGATGGGGAACCTAGCGAATCACAATACCCTGTCATATTTGCCAATAGATATATTGAGAGTAAGCTGACAGACGAAGAGAAATATGCAAGATATATAGAGTTTCATCCAGACGCAACTATTGATTCTGCCAAGGAGTACTATGCAACACGTGCAGGGTTAGATACTTCTTTTATTGAAGACTTCTTTACCCGCAAGGAAGTTATCAATACACTCAATGCCTTTCACCTTGACTTGGAAAAGTTTTGGTACTTGCTCCTCTTCATCAACGATGTCGTGGAAGATGTTTGTACAAACGCCCCTGGCCGTACCACCACCCAAGTTGACAAGGTAAATGAACTGGCAAAGGAAATATCAGAAGCCACAGAAATTATTACTAAAAAGAACGGCAGGAAGAGCTACGAGACTCAAGATGCTTTTACACTCCACGTACTGAACGCATCAATCAGCTATTTCATTAAAACATATAACAACATAGTTGATGGAAGCGGCACCTATGAAGAATGTAAGGCAAAGTTGCAAGAGCTTGGATTAGGAGATATGTTCAACGATAGAGCAATGCTCATTTATGAAGAAAGGGTTGCACTTGAGAAGTCCCATAAGACAAGGCTATTTGCAGAGATGTTTCAATACTTTTTCAAGGACTTGGAAGCCGATCCAGAGATGAAACTTGACTTCACAAGAAAGGACTCCGTAGACAAATTGTTACTTATATCAAGGCTGACGCACATCGTGGGACTTCAAGGCGAAGAATACTACGAGCGACACATATTGAATGATAAAGGTAAATATGTAGCTAATAGAAGGCTCTCGAATCTTTTGAGCAGATACAGGGATGAGCCCTTACCTTCTACGATTGGTAGGATATACTGCGGCTACCTATAATATATAGTGTTTTATAGATAATGCGTACTGAAAAGGTTAAACTTCTCAGTACGCTTTTTTTATGTGTACTGTAAACCTTTTACTTTTCAGTACACATATAACTATTTGATATATAGTCCATTACGTTTGGCAAAATCAAAATTATTGCCTTACCTTTGCATCGTCAAAATGACACCGCGCTCATTGAAATGCTTACAATACCACGCCAGCAACGGGGCAGAATGGCAATGGAAGAGATAACAATTTTTATAATCATTA
>JAZRFA010000148.1:0-9587 GCA_045661085.1 Bacteroidaceae bacterium | reverse complement strand
CATACAGTAGCGAGCAGCACGGTGTTACCCATGCGGAGCACTACAGAGCCGTCGGCCTGCTTGGCCAATTTCCCGGTTTCCAACGTGATGACTCTTCCGTCGGGGAGAGCCACTGATTTTGTAATCGGATTCATCTTAAATAATTTATATATTACGTCTAAATTGATATATTCATCCAAAATTCGGGCAAAGATAGCAATAAACACGCGAATTTCCACCAAAACGATAAAAATATTGTCGCTAATTCAGTATTTTTAGTTAGTTTTGCAGTATAAACCCTATAAAAAATGAAAAAAATATCGAATATCCTCATTTTTACCACATTGCTATGTGTGGTAAGTTGCACAAAATCACCCCAAGCTACCATTGAAGGCCATATCACCGAAGCAGCTGACAAAGTACTCTACCTTGACCACATCGGTGTGGAACGCGCCACCGTGACCGACTCTATCAAGTTGAACAAAGACGGTGCCTTCCGTTTCCATGTGGCACAGCCCGAATGCTTTGACTTCTACCGCCTGCGCATAGGTAAGGAAATGATGTATATCTCTGTGGATTCTACTGAGACACTCACACTCACTGCGGCCCTACCCTCTATGAGCGTAGCGTATGAAGTAAAGGGATCGGAAGACAACCTTATGCTAAAACAATTGGTACACAAGCAACGTGAACTGCAATATGCTGTACAGCAAGCTGTACGCGAAGCTAATGCAATAAATACAGCACAAGCAAGCATCAGCGCATTGGTGGAGGGGTACAAGAAGGCAGTGCGTATGGAGTACATCTACCCCAATCCCGGCAAACCTTATGCCTACTTCGCACTGTTCCAGCGCTTGGGCGGACAGCTCATCTTCGACCCATTGAACACACGTGATGACATTCGCTGTTTCGCTGCCGTGGCCACTAATCTCGACCTCTTCTACCCCGAAGCCGAACGCACCAAGAACCTCAAGAGCATTGCTCTCAAAGGTTTGCGCAACACACGCCCCGCACAACCAATAGACTATAGCGCACTGGAAGGTAAGATTGTAGAGTCGTCTATCATTGACATCGCTCTGCCCGATATTGATGGAATAACACGTCGCCTCACCGATCTCAAGAGCAAGGTGGTAATGCTCGACTTCAACGTATATGGCCATCCACAATCCTCTGCACGTGTACTAGTGATGCGCGAACTCTATGATAGGTATTCTGCACAAGGACTTGAGATATATCAGGTTTCGCTCGATGAAAACGAACATTTTTGGAAAACTGCCGTTGAAAACATACCTTGGGTATGTGTACGATCTGAAGATGCCAAGGAAGCCAACCTCTATGGTGTGCAAGAGCTACCCACCTACTTCCTCATCAACCGCGCAGGCGAAGTTGTAAAGCGCGATGCCGCGGTCGAGGATCTCGAGAAGGAGCTCAAGCGCCTCCTCGCGGAGTAGATAGAGGCTGTTAGCTGTTGGCTCTTGGCTGTTGGCGATAAGATAGATCAGAAATCATAATTCATAAATCATACTACCATGGGAAAATCAGCCGGTAAGAAAAGCAAGCGCATGAACAAGCGCGCCATGTTCGATGCTCTCATCGACCTGTTCCAACACCACAGTGACCGTGCCCTTACCTATGCCCGCATATGGAAAGAGCTGCACCTCACCACCCACCCGCAGAAGATGCTCTGTGCCGACCTCATCGGCGACCTACTCCTCGAGGGTAGCCTGGTAGAGACCTCCAACGGGCACTTCCGCCTCAACTTCCAGCAGCGCGAACTCATAGGCACCATACAGCGTGGCAGCAATGGGCGCATTCTCTTTGCTCCCGAAGAAGATGAAGAGTCGGTATACATTGCAGAGCGAAACTCGATGCACGCCCTGCATGGCGACCGCGTAAAGGTGAGCCTCTTTGCCCGTCGTCGTAGTCGTGGCATGCCAGAGGGTGAGGTGGTAGAGATTCTCGAGCGCGCCAACGACACCTTCGTGGGACTCCTCAAAGTCGAAAAGAACTATGCCTTCCTGCTCACCGAGAGCCGTACACTCGACAATGACATCTTCATTCCCCGCGACAAGCTCAAGGGCGGCAAGAGTGGCGACAAGGCCGTTGTGAAGATTGTCGACTGGCCCGAAGACGCCCGCAACCCCATAGGTCACGTGGTGGACATACTTGGCAAAGCAGGGAACAACGATGCCGAGATGCACGCCATCCTTGCCGAGTTCGGCCTCCCCTACAAATATCCCATCGCTGTGGAGAACGCAGCAAACCACATCAGCGATGTCATCCCTGCCGACGAGATAACCCGCCGCCTCGATATGCGCGATGTGCTCACCTGCACCATCGATCCCCACGATGCCAAGGACTTTGACGATGCGCTCTCAATCCGCCCCGTTGGGAAGGGACTCTGGGAGGTGGGCGTACACATTGCCGATGTCACCCATTACGTGGGCGAGAATGGTATTATCGACAAGGAGGCACAGCATCGTGCGACCTCGGTGTACCTTGTAGACCGTACCATCCCCATGCTACCCGAACGTTTATGTAACAATATCTGTTCACTGCGTCCCAATGAGGACAAGCTCACCTACTCGGTCATCTTCCATATCGACGACAAGGCACGGGTTAAATACCATAAGATAGCTCACACCGTAATCAACAGCAATCGACGCTACACGTATGAGGAGGTGCAAGCCATCATCGAACGTCAGCAACGAGGAACCAGTGAGACTCTGCCTGGTGACGAATACACCAACGAGTTGATGACACTCAATGACCTCGCCCAACAGCTACGTGCACAACGCTTTGCTGGGGGTGCCATCAATTTCGACCGCGTGGAGGTACGCTTCGACATTGACGAAAAAGGGCACCCCGTAAGCGTACACCTCAAAGAGTCCAAGGAGGCTCACCAGCTCATCGAGGAATTCATGCTTCTAGCCAATCGTACCGTGGCCGAGACCATTGGCAAGGTACCCGTGAAGAAAGCCAAGGTGTTCCCCTACCGCATACATGACGTTCCCGACCCCGAGAAGCTCGACAACCTCGCACGCCTCGCCTTACCCTTCGGTCATAAGGTGCGCACCACGGGCGACAAGGTAGACATTGCCAAATCATTCAATCGACTATTGGCTGATGTTAAGGGTAAGCGCGAGCAGCACCTCATCGAGACGGTATCATTGCGTGCCATGCAGAAAGCACGCTACAGCACCGACAATATCGGACACTATGGACTTGCATTCGACTACTACACCCACTTCACCTCACCCATCCGTCGCTATCCCGACATGATGGTACACCGCCTGCTCACCCGCTACCTCGACGGAGGCCGCTCGGCCAGCAAGTCCAAGTATGAGGAGTTGTGCGACCACTCATCATCGATGGAACAGCTTGCTGCATCTGCTGAGCGTGCCAGCATCAAGTACAAGCAGGTCGAGTATATGGCCGACCGCATGGGCATCACCTATGAAGCCATCATCAGCGGTGTCACCGAATGGGGACTCTACGCTGAGATTATCGAGAACAAGTGCGAGGGCCTCATCCCCATGCGCGACCTCGACGACGACTACTATGAGTTCGACGAACGTAACTACTGTCTCGTAGGCCGCCGCACCCACAAGCGCTATGCCTTGGGCGATACGGTAAGGATACAGGTCGCGCGTTGTAATTTAGAGAAAAAGCAACTGGACTTTGCGTTAGTTGAATAACCCATCCATATCATAAGTATGTAAAGAAATAGGGTGCATTCAGATGCACCCTATTTCTTTTATTTCTTCTGAGATATTACTCCTCACCCATGAACATGGGATCCCAACAAGGAAGCAGGATGGGCTTCTGCTTGGCAGCCTTGAGCACCTCGGGGGTAGCGTACTTCTTGTTCACCACAAGGCGGAACATATACTCGTTGAACCACTCATCGGTCATGATGAGGTGGCCGTTGTGACCATTTGAAGGTCCCCAGCTGTTCTCCACCTTCCACATGGTAGGCTTTCCATCGGCATCTACGTCAACGGCCATCATGGTCATGGCATGCGATGAGCCGCTATCAAACACGCGGATGCGCTGTGCCTTGTCCATACCGAACTTGATGCCCAGGAGCGACTCGTAGTCGTAGTTGTCCATGTCAAGCAAACCACGCTTGCTGTCGAGTTCTTTGGCCACATCACACGAGAAGTACATCATGGTAGAGTCCTTGATAGAGGCAATGGCCATCTGCTTGATCTCGTCGAGAGGAAGGTTGAGGTAGAGCCAGTTGTGGCCGTCGTAGGTGTGGCGGTCATACTGAATCTCGTAGGTCTTCCAGTATTCGCGAGTGGGGTCGTTCATGAGCATAATATAATCGTTCTGGTAGTCCTCGCCCACAAACTCGGCGTAGAATGACTGTGGAGTATACTCCTTAGGCTCCCACATATACTTACCCTTTGCATCCTTGGGTGCCCACTTAAAGGTAGTCACAGGCTCTCCAAATCCGAGCACGAGGAGGCGGTATACCTCGCTGAGCATCTCGGCTTTCAATGCCTCAAGTTCCTTCTTCTTGGCACCTGCAGCAATCTTGTCGCGCAAGATGAGACCATCCTCGCGAAGCTTGCGGGCGATGAGGGCAGTAAAGCGACTGGTGTTGTTGCTGGCATAGGTCTCGGGCATCACACCAGCGGGCACGATACCATACTTGGCCACGAGATCGGCTACGCCAGTGAAGGTGCCTCCATCGCTCAAGGGGTGTTTGAAGAGCCACTCTACGGTCTTGTCGTCCATGGGTTTGTCACCGGTGTCGATGATGGCCTGGAGGAAGAGGTTGGACTTCTCCAACTGGTCGTAGAAGAAATTGTAGACGTGTGAGAAGGTGAGGCTGGGCAGGTTATGCTCGTTGATAACCTTGCTGCGCATTACGTTGAGACCTGTAAAGAGCCAGCATCGTCCCGATGACTTCTGGTCGGTGATGCCACGTGAGGGCACGCTGTAGGCGAAGTAGGTGTCCATCTCGGTTTGGTTGGATTGGTTGACGGCGAGGTTGCGCACGTCGTTGGCGGCCATGGCATTGTGGATGGCACGGTCAGTGGCGGTGAGCGCATTGTCGGTCTTGAACTTCTCCAACATCTGTGGAGTGATGCTTTGTGCTGCAGCGCCAAGGCTCATAGCCGTCAGGGCCACTGCGAAGAGTACTTTTTTCATTGTTCTATCGTGTTATTGTTTGTCCTATTTTAGCGCATCGACAACGCTTTGTTCTCGGCAGCTTCCATTATCTCACGCTCACCAGGTCCCTTGTCGTTGATGCCGCAGAGGTGCAGTATACCGTGGATGATGGTTCGGTGCAATTCCTCATCATACTCAGTGACAAACTGCTCGCTATTGGTCTTCACCGTATCGAGACTGATGAAGAGGTCACCGCTGATGGTGTCACCCTCGGTATAGTCGAAGGTGATGATGTCGGTGTAGTAATCGTGCTGCAAGTATTCACGATTTACCTCGAGTATACGCTCATCGTTACAGAAGATGTAGTTCACATCGCCCACCTTCTTGCCATAGGTGGCAGCCACGCTGCGTATCCATGCCGTAGTGAGACGTTTCTTGATATCAGGCATTCTCGTGCCATCGGTCTGATAGGTAATCATATTTGTTTAGTGTGTAGAGTATAGGAGGGGCTAATGGGCAACAGATGGCTGCTAATAGCCAACGACAAAGTTCGGTAAGTTTTTAGAGATATGCAAGCTATTAAGCGAAAATATCTAATGTTCACCCGAAGAACAGGTAGCCGATGAAGATGGCCGAGATGATGCCTGCGAGGTCGGCAAGGAGTCCGCAGGTGACGGCGTGGCGGGTCTTGCGGATGCCTACGCTGCCGAAGTATACGGCAAGGATATAGAAGGTCGTGTCGGTAGCCCCCTGGAAGAGGCAGGCGAGGCGACCCACAAAGGAGTCGGCACCATAGGTGGTCATGGCATCGACCATGAGGCCACGGGCACCGCTACCGCTGAGGGGCTTCATCAGGGCGGTAGGCAGAGCACCTACAAACTCGGTGTCGCCACCCACGAGAGCTACCACCCAGGCGATGCCGTCGATGAGGAAGTCCATGGCTCCCGAGGCGCGAAACACGCCGATGGCTACAAGGATAGCCACGAGGTAGGGAATGATGCGCACAGCGGTCTGGAAGCCCTCTTTGGCTCCTTCGATGAAGGTGTCGTACACGTTTATCTTCTTGCGCATGCCTGCGATGATGAAGCAGGCGATGATACCGCACAGGAACACATTGGCAAAGGTCGACGACACCACATCCATCTGTTCGCGCGGCATGGCGCTGAAGCCCCATATGATAAGCGCAACCAAGGTGCACAAGGCGCCGAGGAAGAGCATCAGAGTGCGATTGAAGAGGTTGATGCGCTGATAGAGACAGGTAACGATGAGTCCCACCACGGTAGAGAAGAAGGTGGCAAGGAGGATGGGCACAAACACGTCGGTGGGCTGCGCAGCACCCAGCTGGGCACGATATACCATGACGCTGATGGGCACGAGCGTGAGTCCCGAGGTGTTGAGCACGAGGAACATGATCATCGGGTTGGTGGCGGTGTCCTTCTTCGTGTTCAGCTCTTGCAGCTGCTCCATCGCCTTGAGCCCCATAGGCGTGGCGGCATTGTCGAGCCCCAGCATGTTGGCGGCAAAGTTCATGAAGATAGTACCCGTCACAGGATGGCCCTTAGGGATATCGGGGAATATCTTGGAGAACACGGGTGCCAGCCACCGGGCCACTACATTGACCACACCACCTTTCTCACCGATGCGCATGATGCCGAGCCACAGGGAGAGCACTCCCGTGAGTCCGAGCGATATCTCAAAGGCCGACTTGGCCGAGGCGAAGGTGGAGTTCATGATGGCAGGGAACACCTCGGTGTCGCCCATGAAGATGAGGCGCACGAGTGCCACGGCAAAGGCGACGAGGAAGAAGGCTATCCAGATGTAGTTGAGTACCATGGTTTAGAGTGAAGAGTGAAAAACGAAGAGTTAAGAATTAAGAGTGAAAAGTGATGCGTCTACTGTGCCTTTTCGCGCTCAATCCTGTTGTTTTATCCTGCGGATGTTGTCGGGGCTCTTTTTGTCTTTCTTCTCGGGCTTTCTCACTTCGGTGAGTTCGCCGATTTTCTTGTCCAGTTCCTCTCCGTATAGGTCTACGGCCTGTACGCGACGTGAGGGGTTGAGCAAGAAGTTGGCAGGCAGATGATGCACCTGCATACGCTCCACAATACTCGTCCCCCATCCCTCGAGGTCGCAGGCCTGACGCCAGGTGGTAGAGTCTTCGGCTATGGCTTGCAGCCATGCCTGACGGTCGGTATCAAGCGATATGCTTAGGATGTCGAAATTGTGCTTCTTGTACTTTTCCTTGATGGCGATGAGCTCGCGTTGGCGCTGGCGGCTCTCCTCGTCCCACGATGCCCAGAAGGTGATGAGCAGGAAGGTCTCCTTATAGTCCGAGGAATTCACATTCTTCCCTTCAGTGTCGCGCACATTATAGCTATTCACCGAACTATTCTTGGCTAATGGTTTATAGGTTGCCAACGTGTGCTGCAATTGCTTGATGTAGTTGTTGTCCTGCAGGTTACCGCTCATCGAGGCGATGAGGGTCTTTATCTTCGTGTAGTTGGGCTGAGGCTGCTGTACAAAATACTCGCGCAATAGGTGTATGCTCACCTCCGAGTAGGGGTTGGCGCGGATGAACGAGTCGGCAATGGCTGTTATCCGCTTGCCATCGTTGATGGTATCGGTCATCTGCCGGAACTCGGCAAGCAGCGCATCCTGCTCGCCACCCACGACACGGATATGCCCTGCAGCTGCCGTGTCGCCCTGTAGGGTGGTTGTCAGTCCCTTGTCGGCAAACAGTATCTCGCGATGCCTATTGGGGAAGAGCACCCACATCGGAGTCACCGTGTCGACCTTTGCTTCGTAGCTGAATACTCCATCTACTGCTACCACCGTATCGATGCGTTCATACAGGGCATCGGCACCATAGACATACAGGGTGTCATTGGCAAGACTCGCCACGTTGCCTTCAAGCACAAAAATGTTTGCCTTGTCCTTGCATGAACAAAGACAAAGCAAGAAGACCCACCCCCAACCCCTCCCTCTATGGAGGGGGGCAAGGAATGTAGCCCTTAGTCTCTGTGCAAACTTACACATATTTATTTTATCCTCTATTATTTAACTCCGTTACTCCCCTCCATAGAGGGAGGGGAAGGGGGTGGGTCTTCCCTTTAGCTGCGGTTGGCACGCTTGCGCTCGATCTCGTCGAGAATGATCTTGCGCATACGCATCGACTTGGGTGTCACCTCCACGTACTCATCCTCCTTGATATACTCGAGTGCCTCCTCCAATGAGAAGATGATGGGCGGTACGATGCGCGCCTTGTCGTCAGAGCCGCTGGCACGCATGTTGGTGAGCTTCTTGCTCTTGGTCACATTGATGACGAGGTCGTTATCGTGCACATGCTCGCCCACTACCTGGCCTGCGTATACCTCATCCTGCGGATTGATGAAGAACTTACCACGATCCTGCAACTTATCGATGGCATAGGCAAAGGCAGTACCCGACTCCATGGCAATCATCGAGCCATTGGTACGGCGGTCGATGTCGCCCTTGTAGGGCTCATAGCCCTTGAAGCGGTGTGCCATGATGGCCTCGCCAGCCGATGCGGTGAGCACGTTGGTGCGCAAGCCGATGATACCACGCGAGGGGATGTTGAAGGCGATGTTCACGCGGTCGCCCTGTGTCTCCATCGAGGTGAGCTCGCCCTTGCGGCGGGTCACCATATCAATCATCTTGCTTGAGTACTCCTCGGGGACGCTGATGGTGAGCTCCTCGATAGGCTCGCACTTCTGTCCGTCGATGGTCTTATAGATTACCTGAGGCTGCCCCACCTGCAGCTCGTAGCCCTCACGACGCATGGTCTCGATGAGCACCGAGAGGTGCAGCACGCCACGGCCGAAGACGCTCCACTTATCGCTCTCCTCATCCTTCACCACGCGTAGGGCGAGGTTCTTGTCGAGCTCCTTCATCAGGCGGTCGTGGATGTGGCGCGAGGTCACAAACTTACCCTCCTTACCGAAGAAGGGCGAGTCGTTGATGGCAAAGAGCATACTCATCGTAGGCTCGTCGATGGCGATGGTAGGCAGGGGTTCGGGGTTCTCGGCATCACACACCGAGTCGCCAATCTCGAAGTTCTCCAGTCCTACGATGGCGCAGATATCACCCGAGCTTACCTCCTCGGCACGTGCACGTCCGAGCCCCTCGAAGGTGTGCAGTTCCTTGATCTTGGCCTTCTCCGTAGAGCCATTGCGGTGAGCGAGAGTGATGGTCATACCCTCGGTGAGTGTTCCGCGGTGTACGCGACCCACGGCGATACGACCCGTGTAGGCCGAGAAGTCGAGCGAGGTGATGAGCATCTGCGGTGTTCCCTCCAGCTTCTTGGGAGCAGGTATATGTTCGAGGATCACGTCGAGGAGATAGTTGATATTGTCGGTCGGAGTCTTCCAATCGGCACCCATCCAGTTGTTCTTGGCCGAGCCATACACGACGGGGAAGTCGAGCTGGTCCTCCGTAGCCTCGAGGGCAAACATGAGGTCGAACACCAT
>JAZRFA010000147.1:0-6325 GCA_045661085.1 Bacteroidaceae bacterium | reverse complement strand
GGCGTAGAAGTACTTCGCAGTCTTCAATCCCAACTCCTTGGCTGCAAGCTCCCGTATAGCTTTGCGGTTCATGGTGTAGTTTACCGCTTTGGCACTGGGTACCACCTGTATGCCTTCTTCCTCAAAGTGGTAGAGACGTTCGGTACGTATCGCTTCAATCTCGGGTACGATGATGTCGGGTTGGTGCTTGGCAACGGCTGCATCCAGCGCATCGCCGTCGAGCATGCTGAATACTTCACATGCGTCGGCAACCTGCATGGCTGGGGCACCTTCGTAGGCGTCGCAAGCAATTACATACTGACCCAATCGCTGTGCAGCGATGACAAACTCTTTTCCCAACTCGCCCGAACCGAGCAACATAATCTTCTTATTCATAACGCGTGCATGTATTTTGTAAGTGCGAAGATAATGCAAATTTTCGATTATGCGAAGTGTAAGCTGATATATTTTATCTACCGTTTCAATACACGGCGTGTGACTAACTGGCTAAACAGGGCTGCGGTAAAACATCCGAGTGAGTTGAAAAGGAAATCCCACCAGTCGGCAGCACGTGTCGGGGTGAGGGTCTGCTGGCCAATCTCGATGAGTCCGCTGAAGAGGATGGGAGCAACGATGGCCCAAGGGATGAGGCGCTTGGCATTGGCATGCTGATGACTCTTGAAATACTCAAACCATAGTACCACACAGAAGCCAAAGTACATAGTAAAGTGTAGCACCTTGTCGATATTGGTCACCTTGTTGAGCGGTGTCTCAGGCGGATTGAAGAACGAGAGGAACAGGATGATACCGATAATGAGTATAGAGAGAGGATATTTCTTCAGGTAGTTCATTGCTTTTGTTGGATAAATGGGTTGCAAAAGTACAAATAATCGGCTACATTTGCTGCAAATAATGAAGAATAAACTCCTATGTGGCGCGATTGGTTCACCTTCTCCCGACAAGACCGCCGGGCGATACTCTTGCTGGCTGTATTGATTGTGATTGCAATGTTCCTGCTATGGACTAAGCCACTATGGTACGATAAAGAAATCGGCGAGGTATATACTCCCGATTCTCTATTACAGGTGCTAGCAGAACTACCGCAGGAGGATTCCGAGATACGGCAATCTCCCAGTTATTTTAATCCTAATACCGCCGACTCCCTGGAGTTACTTTCCGTGGGGCTTTCACCCTATGTGGTCAGAAATATCCTCCGATACCGCAGAGCAGGTGGAGTGTTCCGTCAACCTGACGACTTGGCACGCATCTACGGATTGCACGATTCAGTATTTGTTCACATAAGTCCTTATATTACTATCCCCACAACAAGTCACCCATCAACAGGGACTATCAGCCCTTCCATTTCATCTGACACCACCCGACACGAGCACCCGTACGCAGAATATATGCGTAGCAAGTACAAGCCCGGTAAATTTGTAGACCTCAATACCGCAGATACTATCGAACTGATGAGGATTCCCGGCATAGGTCCCGTACGAGCCAAACACATTGTTGAGTATCGCCGTGCATTGGGTGGATTCCATAGCATAGCACAAGTGCACGAGGCTTACGACCTGCCCGAACATCTAGGCGATTGGGTGCATATCGGCAATCCGAGGGTCAAAAAACTCCCTATCAACAAGGTGTCGCTATCCCAACTCCGCACTCATCCCTACCTCACTTTCTACCAAGCGCGAGCCATCGTAGAACTACGCAAGCGGGAGGGAAATATCCGCTCGGTACGCCAGTTGCTCTTCCTGAAAGAGTTCACCGAGGCCGATATCGCCCGCCTCGAACCTTATCTGTCATTCGAGTAGCACGAACAAGGATACATGCAATAAGGGTGTGCCGCAGCACACCCTTACTCATTTTTATCCTAACAACTTGGGATAATCTTACTTGAAGATACGCTTTACGCCATCAACAATGTAGATTCCCTTACCTGGGTTCTCAACACGACGACCCATGAGATCATAGATTGCAGAAACCTCGGTGGTAACCTCCTCGGTAGAGATGCCAGCCTCGATGTCGCCCTCAATCTTCCAAACGACAGGGTAGTACATGGCATTGATGGTAGAAACCTTGATATAGAAGGTGCGGTCGGTATCGAGCACTGCAAAATCAAAACGCTTACCGATGGTCGTACCGCTCGCGTCGGTGATGTTGTCTTGAATATAGTCATACTCGTCACTATACTCTGACTTTCTTGACAGATAACTTGTCTTGTTTTCTTTGAGGAAGCTCAAGCAGTTCGAAATGTACTTCATCGTCGCGGTCAACGAGATTGAAATCTTCTTGCCTGCGGGGATAGTGAAAGTGTACCATTGCTCGTAACCATCGGCATCGTTTTTCAACACGGTATACTCTGTGTGTGAACGAGCATAAATGGCAACCGCTGCATCTTCACCAGGGCGAGCCTCGGAAAAGCTTATTGTGAGGTAGAAGTTTGCACCAAACTCCTCTTCATCGTTTGAACGGCCAGTCTTGGTATAGATGTACAAGGTCTGACCCTTTTCCAGGTAAACCTTTGCCATCTTATAGCCACCCATATAGGCATTGCTTGCACTATTGTCGCTACCAGCATTGATTTCAGTAGCATCACAATCGCCTACCTTTGTCGTCATATTAGAAGAATATCCCAACTTAGACTTAACGATATAGAAACCATCCTTAGTGGCAGTATACTTATACCATTTGGCCGCTTCAAACGTGTAGTCAATGTTGATCTCCTTATCCAGCGCGCTGATGGCAACAGCAGTGGCGCAAACGTCACCAGAAACAGCCGATTCGAAACCTGTAGAGATAGTGATATCCTCGCTAACGGCATTAACCTCCACGATGTAGCTCTGGCCTTCATTCACAGGGAGCTTGTAGGTGTAAATGATGTCATCTCCTTCTTCGGTGATGGTCTCTTCGGGGTTCAAGCGGCGGCCACCACACTCCTCGCGGAAGTGTACACTCCAGTTGGTAGAGGTGAAGATGGCAAAGCCATTTTCCTCAGCAAAGAATGAATGATAGCAATCTACACCCTTGCCTGCAATGGTAATATCCTGACCCAACTCGAAGTAGATAGGTCTGTCACAGTATTCGCCGTCTGCAATCTCCTTGCCTAAAACGGTGAATGTGTTTCCAGAATCGGTCGTTGTTGTCACGCAAACGTAGATAGTCTCACCTGCGTCTGCGCGATACACATTTTCGGCAACCTTTTGCTCCACACCAGCCACAAAGTTCACATGCTTGATTGTGCCCGATGTCTCGAAGCTGTACACAGCATCCATCTCAGCGGTGTAGGCAAACCAATAGTCACCAGCAGGGCCATTGATGGTATTCTGGCCATAGCTTGCTGCTATTGCGGTACCGAATGACTCTCCATTCTTAGGCTCACGCAACTTTAATGTAGCAGCTGATGCGAGACTGCTCTTATCGGTCATATTGAAGTTTATGATGACCTTGTTGCCATAGAGATAACGAGGGTCTACATTCTTTATAAAAGTGGTAGCCGTACCACTCACGCTATTGGCGGTAAGTTCTGTGGATTCCTCATTAGGGTCCTCCATATAGGAAATAGTACCATTCCACCCTGCGGCAGCAGCAACTTCGAGTATCTTCTTATCGCCAATCAGCTCATGGCTGAAAGCGTAGTAGTTGTTGCCTTTCTTAAGGTCTATTGTGGCAGGGAATGCGTTGATGGGTTTGGGGAACTGAGCACTACCGCCCAAACCATCTTGTGTCATCTTGAACGTAACTTCTGTAGGGCGGTTATTGGGTAAGATGACAATGTATGCCTTGTCCTTCTCCACAATAAATTCATGGTCGTTGGTTGAAACATTCTGAGAGGCATATTTCAAAGGTGCGTTACCATACGCCTCCTCTTCAATATAGTAGATGAGGTATTGGTCGGTATAGATACTGGCTACACCATCAGAAGGTGCTACGAAACGGCAGAAAGTAGCATAGCTGAGTTCGCCGAGATAATCAGAGTCATAGTTCTGGTAAACGGGAAGTTGCGTTTTTACATTCTGTGCCAACTTGATGGGTTGCTCCCATGAGTCACCCTTGATATCTCCGCCAAAGAACATGCTTTTGAGTGTGAAGATTGCCATCACGCCTTCAGTCTCCTCGGGAGTAGAGAGGGTAAAACGTATTTCATCACCGGCATAGACTTTTATCCAACCGTATACGCCCACACCATTCTCATACGATCCCGCCTCTTGCAGAGGAGAATCGCTGTCATAGGCGCCATCGTGATACCATCCTCCCCAAATGCTGACATGTACGTTGTCTTCAACGTTCTGGTCATTGGCATAGATATACAATGTGCCGTCCTCAGTGGCTGTATAACTGAAAGTGGCAAGCGTGTTGGCACGCATTCTCATTTTTTTGTTGCTGCCATCCCATGACTCAATGGTAGCAGCTTCTTCCTGCTGTGCAAATGTCGCAGTCGTGATACCCATGAGGAGTACCAACAATAAATAGTAAAACTTTCTCATTCTTGTATAAATAAAATTTGTAACTGATGTAAAACTAATACCTTGCCTGATTGATTATAAACAATCTGGGTGGCAAAAGTAGTAAATAATATGGAATTAACATCGTAATTGTTATTATTTTGTGTAAATTTGCCGTTGAATTGGTACGTACGCTCTGCGTGAGACGGAGTATCAGTGTAGTGAAACTACAATTTCACCATAGAGAGACTCGAGTATCAGCATAAAGAAACTGCAGTATCTCTATAGTGAAACTCCAGTTTCAGTGCATAAAAACGAAGTGAAACTAAGATTTATAAACCATAAAAACTAAGAACGTATGTCAAAGAAAGCATTATTGATGATTTTGGACGGTTGGGGTTTCGGTAACCAAGGTAAGGGTGACGTTATCTTCAACACTCCCACTCCCTATTGGGACTATCTGATGAGCACATATCCTCACTCCCAGCTTCAGGCAAGCGGTGAGAACGTAGGTTTGCCCAACGGACAGATGGGTAACTCTGAGGTAGGTCACCTCAACATCGGTGCTGGCCGTGTAGTATACCAAGACCTCGTGAAGATTAACCGCGCTTGTGCCGACAACAGCATACTCCAGAACAAGGAGGTAGTAGCAGCTTACAGCTATGCCAAGGAGAACGGCAAGAACCTCCACCTCATGGGCCTCACCTCTGATGGTGGTGTGCACAGCTCACTCGACCACCTCTTCAACCTCATCGACATCGCTGGTGAGTATGGCATCGAGAACACCTACGTGCACTGCTTCATGGATGGTCGCGACACCGACCCCAAGAGCGGCGCAGGCTTCATCGGCCAGCTCGTTGAGCACAATGCCAAGATTGCCTCTATCATCGGTCGCTACTATGCTATGGACCGCGACAAGCGTTGGGAGCGCGTGAAGGTGGCTTACGACCTGCTCGTGAATGGCGAGGGCAAGAAGGCTACCGATATGGTGAAGGCTGTAGAGGAGTCATACGCTGAGGGCGTAACCGACGAGTTCATCCTTCCCATCGTGAATGCTGCCTACGACGGCACCATCAAGGAGGGCGACGTTGTCATCTTCTTCAACTACCGCAACGACCGCGCCAAGGAGCTCACCGTGGTGCTCACCCAGCAGGATATGCCCGAGGCTGGCATGAAGACCATCCCCGGCTTGCAGTACTACTGCATGACTCCGTACGATGCATCATTCCAGGGCGTACACATCCTCTTCGACAAGGAGAATGTAGAGAACACCCTCGGCGAGTACGTAGCATCAAAGGGCCTCAAGCAGCTCCATATAGCTGAGACTGAGAAGTATGCCCACGTAACCTTCTTCCTCAACGGTGGTCGCGAGACTCCATACGTAGGTGAAGACCGCATCCTCGTGCCCTCACCCAAGGTAGCTACCTATGACCTGCAGCCCGAGATGAGCGCCTACCAGGTACCCACCAAGCTCGGTGAAGCTATCCGCGAAGGCAAGTACGACCTCATCGTCGTAAACTTTGCCAATGGCGACATGGTGGGCCACACTGGTGTATACAGCGCCATCGAGGCAGCCGTTAAGGCCGTTGACGAGTGTGTGAAGGATGTTATCGAGGCTGCCAAGGAGACTGGCTATGAGGCTATCATCATCGCTGACCACGGTAATGCCGACAATGCAGTGAATGCCGATGGCTCGCCCAATACTGCTCACTCACTCAACCCCGTACCCTTCGTATACGTGACTGAGAACAAGGACGTACAGCCCGCCGACGGTATCCTTGCCGACGTGGCTCCCTCAGTACTGAAGATTATGGGGCTTTCCGTGCCGGCAGAGATGACAGGTAAGCAACTTATCTAAGGGAAGAGTTAAGAGTGAAGAGTTAAGAGTTGCCATTCGG
>JAZRFA010000146.1:0-14248 GCA_045661085.1 Bacteroidaceae bacterium | reverse complement strand
TTATCGCGATGATGTCATTCTGAGCATAGCGAAGAATCTCGCAATGTACTCTGACTAGGTCCCTGCGCGGGATCCTTCACTACGTTCAGGATGACACGAGACGCTGGGTAAACTGCTATATTGTTGCTTAAATTAAACAGGTATTTCTTTATGAATAAAAAGACAATCTTTTTACTTTTTGGGCTCTTCATGATGGCCTCATGCGAGCCGCATTACCCTGTCAGAATTGGCAGGAATGATGTGAAAGAGTATAACATCAGCGACTTTGGCAAAGAGCCTAAAATCAAAATTGAGTTCAATCGCGGCGTATGGCGAAGAAGCCAATGCGTGATGGTTCAAAGCACCTCCAATGCTTGTGCCATAGAGTCGTTCCTGAAAGGAGATATAGAACGAAAAAAGTTTTTAGCAGGATTCCACGTGTTAGAGAAAGATATTGATTCCGTCCGTATCTTCTTCCCCGGCGAAATGGATTTTAAGGGTGAAGTATATGACTGTAGCAGGTTGGAAATCTACTTGAAAAGATACGTCAAGGATTTAAGTTCTAAATAAAACTCTCCACCATGCCCCACCTCGAGATTCAACATACCGACGATGGTTCAGCCACCCTCTTCGTGCCCGAGCTCGACGAGCACTACCACTCCGTGAAGGGAGCCTATACCGAATCGCTCCATATCTACCGCGGCAGTGCCTACAACAGTGGCAAGGAGTCCATACCCGCAAAGCTGCGCGCGGGAAGCAAGTCACAAGGTCCTCAAGTCGCTCTACTGCTACCCATTGGACAATGATGCTGCAAGCTTCGGCACACTCGACCTCAAGAATGGCTATGCCAATAGTATGTATGCCGCGTCGGTATGCTTTGAGAACGATGCGTATTGGAATACACTAAAGGCTGAAGTCACCAACAAATCACTACGCATAGGACTAATCAACTCAACATTAAAGTACGACAATTGGTGCTGCTTCGACAACTTCCGTTTAGAGTACTTTGGAGGAGACCCAGCTACCGCGACCTCAGTCCTTAAAGCAGAGGAGCCGACAGTAGATGTATACTCTATAGACGGAGTGCTACTGAAGGCCCATGTCCAGCAAGACGCGACCAAAGGACTCAGCCGTGGCATCTACATACTGCGCAACGGCAACAACGTTTCGAAAGTGGTTGTCCGATAGGTAATACGCGGCATAAGTCCCTTCTTTGATATAAGCGACACACAACTGAATAAAGAACCCTTATCGCATGGGTGAGCGCCCATGGGATAAGGGTTCTTCATGCAGATTCCCCGTCATGCATCAAGCTGCACGCGTCATCTTACAAGAACTTTTGTGCCATCGACAATGTTTATACCGCGATGTTTGTCTTGCTGCTTCCGTCCTTGCAAGTCGTATATAGCGTTATCGGTCTTGGGACTCCGTACAACATTATCAACACTGACCTCCTCGTCATCGCAAGGACCCACGTAATAAAGCCTGATATTGTCGAACTTGAAATTGTTGCTCTGATAATTCTGCAGACGGACACCGATTACCGCATCGCCATCCTCCGGCATAACGAAATCAAGGGACACGTCGGCATTGCCTTCGTGCTTCAGATCAACGTTCTGGTCGTTTGCAAAGAGGAATGTTCCTTCAGCAGGACACAAGCTGTAGACAGTAAGACGATACTTGCCTTTGGGTAGATTCTTCACGGTCTGACTGACTGAGCGATTGCTCAGTTTGCCACTATTCTGCCAATTATTCATATAAGCATAGTACTCGCATCCGGGAAGATAGCCTTGTTGTTCCACCATACCTTCTCCCTCTACAATCCAGCCTATGGGGTGGCGGCTCTCATCGTAACGACCGAAACTCGGATTTGTAATAAGTTGGGTTATTTCAAGAGGGTTGTCATAAGTCGCAGACGACCAATCATTAAGTTGCTGAAGATATTGGACACGTGGAATGGTATAAATATCAAAATATGTAACATTGGCATCACGCTTGTCAGCAGCGAACTCTGCTCCATCCTCAAAAGCGCCGCTCACCCATGGCCCGAGGTAGGCATTTGTCGTTTTATTCTTCAGAGCCCAACCTCTATCCCTGAAAAGTTCCGGATAGACCATAGCAATATTGCGGTTTCCATCCACGCCATAAGAATCGCCCTCCTTGTGAACATCGGAATAAGTTTGCCACAGGGTATGATTCCATCCCTCTGTGCGGAAATGTCGGTTGGGGTCCGAAAGCGGTGTAATGATAACTTTCATATCACTCGTGACATCGAAGGCATCTAAGCCGAACACGCCAGAGATGTTTGTATTAGGGTCTACTCCATTGGCATAATACATGGCATAAGTATTGCCCCAGTTCTTGTCACCTACAGCATTCTGTGCTATAACTGTCATACCTGTCTCGGCATCAAGGAAGGCGAAGTAGTTGTCAGCGCAGTCTACACCGCTGAAGGTTTCCACCAATGTCCATCCGGCTTCGAGTAACTTCTTATCCACAGACGTCTCCACCTCTTCTTCCTCTTCCGTCAACTCATCTGTTATAGTGAATGTCTGCTCAGCAGCAAAAGCCGAACCGGCATAACCGGCATCTACCGACTGAACACTCCAAGCATAGTTGCCTCGAGGCAGGCGGTTGAGAGTCCATCCGAGATTGAGCCACGCATTGCCCATAGAGGTGACGCGGCGCACACCTGTTGCGATGTCCGAATTAGGGAACATAAGGTACTGTCCTGTGTCAAGATTGCGCAGATAATAATTGTATGAGAGACTCTTCACGGGTGTTTCCGCATCGGAACCGCTGTTCCAATTCAGTACCACGCTATTGCCATCAACCTCGGCAGAGAGTTCTGTAGGAGGAAGCGGAGAGGTGTTCACACGTTCTGTCTTATTCTTGCAGAGCACAGCCAATCGACGGTCTACATTGTAGCCGTGAAAGCCCAATGCACCATTGGCATTTCCACTGATGAGGATGTCATTACGCCCCTCGCCTGTAAAGTCAGCCAACTCAAGCGACGACTCGCTAACTCCAGGCAGATCAACATTGCTCTTGGTAAACTTACCAGCTCCGTCATTGAGGTACACATCGACCTGTGCGATGTTGCCTTGCGACATGTTCCAACCTGCTAATATCAGATCGGAATGTCCGTCATTATTCCAATCACAGAAACGTATCGGATGCGACACATTGTCCTGCATATATTCGCTGAATTCCTGTGCCAGTGTAAAAGTACCATCACCTTTGTTCAGATAAAGCGATACGGTCTTACCGCCCTCTGCGGCTGTCGTTGACCAGATTTCGCCTACAAGTTCACCACCAATAGCTACATCCAGCCATCCGTCACCGTTGACATCAGCATAAGCCATACCTCCACGAGTGCCCTTTTCCTTGAAGCCTACACTCTTCTCTGTGAACACACCAGTCCCTTCGTTATAGTGAATACGGGTATATACACCACCGCTCTTGTCGGAAAGCAGACAGATGTCCACGCTCTGACTATTATCGAAGTCGGCATACATGATGTTCGGTTCATTGAACCCACCAGGCAGCGTGAGCTTGGTCTTCTTATCATACCCATCACGAGAAGCCTTCTGCATATAGAACGCATTGCGCGAGCCATTCCCGACAAAGAAATAGTCAGGGAGCGCATCGTTGTTGATATCAGCAATACCACATGCTGGAGCAATAGACGCGCCATCCGACAAAGCCTCTGCAATAAGTCTACCGCTACCATCATTCATAAGTACAGCATTGTATGCATCCCAGAAGTCAAATCCTGCTTGTACAACATCAATATGTCCGTCGCCATTGAGATCGCCAGCTGCAAGACTACACATATTTGCATTGGTGATAGTCTGTGTAGCTACAAAGCCATAGTTACCAGTATTGATGCGTACCCCACCCACTCGAGTCTGGTTGCCTTCACCGCCACTGTATACGATATCGCAAAGGTTATCATTGTTCAAGTCGACAGCCACAGCATCGCCAAGTTTAAATCCATCATTCTGCGAGATGTAGTCTATCTGGTCTCGATTGGCATTAACTCTGTCTCCGATAGAGTCGACAGGAGCATAAGTCGCTACTGCGACCTTATGGGCAATCTCCTTATATGCCTCTTCCAAACCTGCCTTTTCCCGGATTGCGTCACTTACGTTCATGCCGTTGTTTGTCCAAGTATTATGACTACCGTTCTTGTTCATCGAGAAATTACCCAGGCACCAGTTGTCAGTTACCTTGTAATAATCTGTTCCCTCGTCTGTATAGATATCAAATTGGGCTGTCTTCATGTCCCACATGAGAGGGCAGTGCTCAGGATCGCCAGGTTTCTCTATGCAGTTGCCAATTATAGATGAATTAGGCTGTGGCGAAAGAGTATAAATAGCTCCGCAGTCGCGAAGATGAACCGCGAATCCGTTGATATGATTATAATTGATGTGATTGTCGTGCATGATGTTCTTGGTACTTATCCATCCCCAGCCCACACTGATGGCTGAGTAGGGCGCACCGACGATTTCATTATGCAGGATATTCACATTTGAAGCATACCCGATGCCTACGCCAACACATCCCCAATCCTCATTGGCAACCTGAACCATGTAGTTATTCGTTACGTAGATGCTGTCGCAAACCACACGCATATCTTCAGGATTGTATGCCTGATGAACCTCAAAGGTCTCATCGCCGAAAAAGCCTCCAGAGACGCCAGAACCAGCAATATCAGAGAAGACACATCCGTTTACCGTCATGTTGCGAGTGCCACTAACGAAATCAAGAGCGGTAGAACCCATGTGGCGGAAATGACACCCTTCAAATGACACGTTTCGAGCATACTGAACACTCACGCCTGCTGCAGGGCGTCCCACCCAAGCCACATTGTTGGCCGTGGCGGTATTCTCCGACCATGCGTCAAAGAGATACTGACCCGCCTGCAGTTCCACGTGACCATCAGTAGACGGTCTCATCCATGTCGTGTGCTCAAAAGTGATACCACGGAAGTGGATATCAGACACTAAGTTGTCCAAGCTACCGCTAATGTTCACAAGAGTTTCAAGACGAGGAACTACGGCCTCGACACCATCATGTGTCTCACCATTACGGGGCCAATAGTAGAGCGTACTGCCATCCTTGTCATTATACCACTCCTGCGGACGGTTTAGCAATTCAATCGCATTCGAGAAGAAGAAACGGTGATTGGAATGACTGCCGTAATCAGCACGCAGAATTGGATAAGGACGCTTAAACTCAATGTCTGCCTCCTTCGATTCAAACGACAGCACACTGCTGAAGTCGTCTTTATGTTTGATGCCAGTGACTCTCATTACGTTCACTACCCAGTCCTGTGGGATATTCAGTTCCAAATGCTTGGCCTTGCTCAGGTCCATAAGAGGGCGAGGGACGGTAAGTGTCTTTGCATTCTTGTCAACGGAGATTATTTGTGGCATGGACATGTCGTCGAATGTGCTGGCACGACGCATCTTGACACCATTGACCCACATCTGACGGAACTCAACAGGCTTGCCGTCTACCACAGGAGTAGGCGCCTGCCACACATGCCCCTGCGCTACTTCAGGAAGACCAGTAACGTCGTCTGCATCCTGCCATCCACCAACGTCTACACCGCCGCTCAACACAGGCGACTCGCCCTGTGCCGCTTCAATGATGGTAGGCGACAGGAGAGTTCCAGCATCGGCCGCTTCAAGACATAGTGTGTGACCCAATTTGTATACCCCTCCGCGTAAAACGATATGTACCTCTCCTAATTCTTCTGGAGACTTCTGCTGACGCAACTGACGCACATACAGCAGGGCTTGCTCTAATGTAGCAAAGGGGGCTTCTTTACTTCCTGTCACATTTGAAACATCTGTACCAGAGGGCGAAACCCAAACTTCCGTAATGTTCGTCTGAGCCATACAACCCAGAGACATGGCAAAAGCCACTAACACAAGAATCTTCTTCATATTTCGAATCTTATTTTTCAGTTATCAAATAACAATACATTTTATATCAACAAACACGGCCTCCATAGTTGAAGGGCGTGTTCTCGATTGCATTTACTTTCTGTATAGTTTGAACGTGTTTCCGTTCTGACGCATGATGAACACACCCTGACAAGGTGCTCCGTGGAGCTGCACACCTGTTATTGAGTAGTACTGAGCCGGCTCGTTGAAGTTTGGTCGAGCGCCACAGTCCTTCTCAACGGGCTCGATACCTGTCTGCTGTGTGTAAGAATAGAACTCAATACGTTTAGCACGGAACTCCTGCCGTGCCGGTCCGTTAGCAATGTCAGCCTGGAATGCCACGACCACTTCCTGCGGTTCGTCAAGGGTGAAATATAACCCGTAAGCGTTGTCGCCAGCAGAGGCTTCCGCAATCTTGCAGTGTGCTATTGCCTGTTGTTCGATGTCAGTCGTACGGAGTGTAGCGTCAGCTACATAAACATATCCGAGTTCCATGTTAAAGATGGTCTCGTATGCAGCTCCAAAGAAATAACGTCCTGCAGGAAGGCTAATTCGACGATAAATGCGTGAGTTGGTCAGGTCTGACCCGTTAGGATTATTAGCCTTATCATCATAGACTCCAAGGGTGAGACAGTCGTAGCCGGGCCATTTATCGAGTCCTCCACGTGTACCTTCAGAAAACGACTCGACACCATAGTTCTCGGTTGTCCAATACATTGGGAATGTGAATCGCGTTGTCACGCTCGGATCAAGACGGGTAAAGCCATCAGCCTCAACGAAATACTCCTCCGTGATATTTGTTGCACCAATTTCCTCAGGCATGCTTGTCTTGATTTTGCCTTCAGCAAGGAACTTATTGTAAGCATCGTTGAGTGCGGTATAAGTGGCACTGATCTCGGCAAGAGACGCGTTTGGCCCTACGGCCTTAGCCACCTCCAAAGCTGCCGCAAACTCCTCGTATGCTGCCATTGTATAGGAACCTGTATTGCCGTTGATCTTTATGGCTGCCAGTTTCTCATCAAGAAGAGTGATGAAATCTTCCAACTTAGCGTAGGTCATCTCGCCGTAGTAAAGAAGCTTCACACCCTTTGCACGAAATTCTTTAGTAGAACTGCCTTTTGTAAGATCGGCCTGAAAGCCTATAACGACCACTGACTCCTCCTCTAAAGTGAAGAACAGGCCATGCCATGAGCCGTCATCACTATCCGGTACCTTGTTGATGCGATAGTACGCAATAGAACCTGTCGGGATATCGGTTGTAGCCATTGTCTCTTGAGCTACAAAAAGGTATGATTCGTTAGACGTTGCGTAGGTCGTGTTATAGGTTGCACCGAAATAGTAGCGCCCAGGCTGCAGAGTCACACGCTGATAGATACGCGCATTTGCAAGATTGCCTTCAGAGTTTGAACCAGCATCATTCCATACACCGAGCGATAGACAATCGTAGCCAGGCCATTTGTCTATGCCGTTACGGTTGCCCTGTCCGCCTGCAGGAATATTGTAGTTCTCTACAGTCCAATAGAGAGGTGTTCCGTAGCGTACACCTAACGTCCCTTTCTCACTGCGCGAGAAGTTGTCAGCCTCGGAAAGTACTTCTACTGTAAGGTCTGCAACCTCGCCCTGCATAGGAGCCCCGCCAGGGTTGGCTCCGTTCACCTTGAAATCTTCGTATGCAGAGCTCAATGCATTGTATGCCGCGATAATCTCCTCAAATGCCGCATCTTGGTCAATCTGCATAGCCAGGTCCAATGCAATCTGGAGTTTCACAAGAGCCTTCTTTGAATAGAATCCGGTATTATCTGTCGGTCTTGTTTCGTCTACTATTTCATCTATTTCGATAATCAAGTCCTCAAGGGTCGCATAATCCATTGCTCCGTAATAGAGGAGTTTTACATCGTCGGCACGAAATTCCTGCGTCGAACTTCCTTCAAGCAGATTCACCTGGAATCCAAGCACTACCTCCTGCTGTTCCTTCAATGTGAAATATATGCCATAGAACGAACCGTTTGTTGCCCCTTTGTTAAGACGGGCATGTGCTATAGACTGCTCCTCCATTTCATGAGAGTCGATCAGATCATCTGATGCAAAGATGTACGCCTGGTCTGAGAGTTGGTAAAGGGCATTGAACGTAGCACCGAAATAATAGCGGCCAGCCTCAAGGCGTACTTTGCGGTAGATACGTGCATTGCTGAGGTCACCCTCGTCGTTGGCATCGCGGTCGTTCCACACACCGAGCATAAGGGCATCCTTGCCTTCGTACTTATCCAGTCCGGCCTTCACGCCATCTCCTCCGTTAGGGATACGAAAGTTCTCCACAGTCCAGTTTTTAGGTGCACCAAAACGGGTTGTCACTGCAGGATTGAGACGGCTGAAGTTATTAACCTCTACAAGCACGTCTTTCGTATAATCCTGACAGTTGCTTTCATTAGGGGCTCCACCCTCATTGATCCCTTCGCTGCGAAGTTTCTCGTAAGCGGCATAGAGTGTTTTCAGAGCAAGTTGCTGAACCACGTCGTCTGCCTCCACATACTGTTTCTGGGTCTCCACAAGTTCAGCAAAGTCGTTTACCTGTTCACGACTAAACTTTCCTGTGTTGTAGCTTGATAGCTGACGCATCTCATTGACCTTCTCCTCATAGATTTGGATGAGGTCACCAAGCGTAATTGTCTCGGATGAGTGTTCATCAAATTCAATGGCAAAGACAGCCGCAAGCTTGTTCACCGGAGTATCAGGCATAGTTATCACAAGTCCGTCGATATCCAGTTTAAAATCGACTTTTCCATGACCGAGAAGTGTGACGTTCTTGACAGCTCCGCTATAATGCTTTGACGCCAGTCCGAAGGTCTCAATGACATATTCCCGGCTTGCAGGATATCTGAGCGTGGTAGCAAATACCGTATCGTTGCGTTCTACGAAACGCACATCAGCGGCCGAATAGTTGTTACCCTCATTGAACCCCTGCGAGTTCAGTGGGTTTGAAGCCTCGGCAAGAGGTCCCTCACCGAAGGTCTTCCATGGACGGGTGCCGTAGATGCTCACGCTGTTGACATCCATCCACGCCTTGATGTCGTTGAGGATGGCAATCTCCTTCTCGTCAATGCTTCCGTTGCTCCTTACAGGTACGCTAAGCAAGAGGTTACCATTCTTGCTGACGATGTCGACAAGCATGCTGACAACCTGCTGCGCGCTCTTGTATTCATTGCGATCATATGTACCCTTGTCGTAATGCCATGTTCCGAGACAGGTACATGTCTGCCAATACTTCTCTTGCGGACGATCAGGTATACCGCGCTCCACGTCCCAAAGCATCAGGTCCTTATGCTGCTTCTCCAGAATCTTTCCCGTCACCACGACTTGCTGCTCGCCACCATTCTTCTGTGCGCTGGTGTTGTAGTAGTGTGACAAAATGTTCAAGCCAACCGACTCGTCACATCCGTAAAACGGCAGTACCGTGTCGTCGAAATAGAGCATGTCGGGATTGAACGTGTTGATACACTCAAGCACACGGTTTTGGAATTTCATCTTATACTCCTTGGAAGGGAGCGATGCCCCGTTGCCCCATGCCCATTGGCTATGGATGGTCCCTACATTCTCATAGCCCGAGCTCGGTTCGTGATTTTGGGCATAAAGCTCCTGTGGGTCATATCCTTCCCACCATTTTCCTGCGCCATCGGCTTTGGTAAGCAATCCGTCGTAGCGGCGCGACATTTCCAGCCATGTCCATGCATGACTTGCGTGCATGCTCACACCGAGTGGCAGTCCATACTTCTCACAAGCATCGGCCCATCCCTTCACGATGTCCTTCTTCGGACCCATGTTCACAGAATTCCATTCCTGATAAGGGCTGTCCCACAAGTCGAAATTGTCGTGATGATTGCCGAGAGTCATAAAATAGCGTGCCCCCACACTCTTGTAGAAGGCAATGAGTTCATCGGGATTCCATTTCTCACCTTTCCAATCACGACAGAGCTCCTTCAGTCCGTAGTCACTCATCCAACCGAAGGTCTGGACATGATATTTTGACTGCCATTCATTCTCGTAATACATGTGGCGTCCATACCAATCGCCTGATTCGGCATGACACTGAGGCCCCCAATGAGCCCAGATACCAAACTTGGCATCCTTGAACCATTCGGGACACTCCCATTGTTTCAGACTTTCCCAATCGGGTTCATACTTACCCGACATCACCTCTACGTCGGTTCTCTGTGCATAGCCTACAATACAGGTTGCCGCCAGCATTGCAGACAAAAATCGTTTTTTCATAGTAACATGTTTCATATTCAATAGAGTTTATTTATGGTATCTGTTTGCGTATTCTTCCTAAATGTTCGCTCACATCATATCTTCGGCACAAAGATATATAACAATATTATTTCTCCGTGTTATTATTATACGAAAGGATAGGACAATATATCGTTAAGTTTTCTGTATTTCGATAATAATTCCTACATTTGCCATAGAAATGGCACCATCACTATGAACATTCCTGTCGAGTCGCTCAACCTCATCATGCTCAACATCGGATTTGCACGCCACCATGCCGACTGGAACTGGCAAGATGTGTCGTCGCCCTTCACGCGCTTGTTTCTCGTGACCGAAGGCGAGGCCAAGCTCCATCTGCCGGGGAGCACTGTGACGCTCCGTTCAGGGAATGTCTATATGGTGCCTGCCTATGTGACCCACAGCTACGAGTGCAACGGAGACTTTTCCCTCTACTATTTACACGTGTACGAGGGGTTCAAGAATGAGGCCGATGTGCTCGACGCCTATGATTTCCCCACCACGACAAAGGCCTTCGACATACACTATGAGTTGTTTGCCCACATATGTGCCCTCTACCCCCATGCAGCACTCCCTTCGAGCGATCCCGCCACGTATAACAACACCGTCTGTATGGCCGATAGCATCGAACGCTACCACGAGCTCCCATACCACGACAAGATGCGCCTGCGTGGCCTTGCTCTCACTCTTTTCGCGCAGTTCATGGAGCATGCCCGTCCGCGTGTGTGGACTCGAGATGAGCGCATCATTCGAGTGGTCAATCACATACAAAGCCATATCACCGATACGTTGTCGATTGACCAGCTGGTCTCTATAGCCTGCATCACAAAGAACTACTTCATACAGCTTTTCACCCATACGATGGGTATATCTCCCGTGCGCTACATCAATCGCAAGAAGGTCGAGCGCGCCCAGCTCATACTGCTCACCGAGCAACTACCCGTCAAGGAAGTAGCCTACCGACTGGGATTCAACGACCATTCATACTTCATCCGCCTCTTCCGCCAAATCGTAGGCATAAGCCCGCAAGAGTACCGTAGACGCAACGGGGGTAGTTAATCTGTATCTTGCAGGAACAACACTTTCCCGCAAAATTGAAACAGCAATTCCACAAAGAATAGATAACTCCAGACATGAGACCGAATACAAAAGACATTCCTCCTATGCCCCACCTTGAGATACAACATACCGACGATGGCTCAGCCACCCTCTTTGTGCCTGAGCTCGACGAGCACTACCACTCCGTGAAGGGAGCCTATACTGAGTCGCTCCATATCTACCGCGACTGCGCCTACATGTATGCTGCCGAGCAGTCGACGAATCGTCCTTTACGCCTGCTTGAGATAGGCTTCGGCACCGGCCTCAACGCTGCCGTCACTGCCATGGCCGCCACGGCTGAGCGTCCTGTGCACTACATCACCTTGGAGAAATATCCCGTGGAACCTCGATTGGTAGAGGTTTTGGGCTACGAGGCGTTTGTCGATGCACCGCTCTTTGCCGCCCTCCATGCCGCGCCGTGGGAGAAGCCCATAGCCATCACGCCCCACTTCACGCTGGAGAAGCGCTGTTGCGACCTGCTCACCGCCCCACTTCCTCGGGACATCGACATCGTCTACTTCGATGCCTTCGCCCCCGAGAAGCAGCCCGAGATGTGGAGCGCCGAGGTCTTTGCCCGCATATACGAGACCATGCGCAACGGAGGGGTGCTCACCACCTACTGCGCCAAGGGCGCCATACGCCGCCTGCTGCAGACGACAGGATTCAGCGTAGAGCGCCTCGCAGGGCCCGTCGGTGGCAAGCGCGAGATACTGCGGGCTGTAGTGCCTACACGTTAAACGAACTCCAGTATCTTTTTGCGACTCGTCTACTTATCCAATGCTTTTATGCGGATGGTGGTAAACGAGTAGGCGGGCATGGTATAGTTGAACTTCGGTGCCACCTCAATAACGCTTTCTGTTGGTACGGTTCCTTGGTCTGCAGGACTGCCTGTGAGCACGGTACAGGTAGCCGTGGTAATGGGTATGTCGCAATCGTTTAGCTCAACCTCAGTGGCGATGGGTACAGGGAGCAGGTTGACGAGTTTGATGATGAGATCGCCAGTCTTGCTGTCATAGACGGTAGAAGTCGCAATACGCTTGCGCACATCGTCTCTGCGGCTCTCTACGCTGATATGGCCTGTGACATACTCGTCACCGCTGTTGTTGCCGAATATCTTTTGGGTGTAGTAGCCCGGAGTGAGGTCAATGCGCGAGGAGTTGAAGTATATCAGGTCGGGGTTCCAGTTGGTGTGCCCGTGCCGTGCGAGGAGTGGAGCATAGGAGGTCATACGCACGATATCGGCATTGCGCTCCACATTGATGAGATGCAGGGCTTCGCACAGGGCAGTCTCCATATTGTTGTGGCGGCCATGGAGGTGACACGCATACTCACCCAGATACACTGCCGAGGCGTTGCGGTCGTAGTGGTCATAGTAGTCTTGATTATGGATATACCACCCGGGGCTCACGTAGTAGTGCTCGTCGACCATAGGGACCTCTTTCTCCTTGGCAAGTTTCCAACCCCAGTCGTAGTCAGAGCCTTCGTAGAAGGGACCTACGGTGCCGCAGATGGTGATTTCGGGATGCTTTTCGCGGATGACATCATAGATCAGATTGAAACGCTCGGTGAAGGTCTCGGAGATAAGGTCTTCGTTGCCGATACCGATATACTTGAGGTTGAATGGCTTGGGATGTCCTGCCTCGGCACGCACACGGCCCCACTTGGTGGTCTTGGCATCACCGTTGGCCCATTCGATGAGGTCGAGGATGTCCTGTATGAAGTCGTCCATCTCCTCCATGGGCACACCTCCCTGCTGGCCATGTCCACCATGCCATGAGTTCTGGCAAGGTACGGCAGCAGGTATCACGGGAAGAGGTTCGGCTCCGATATCTTCACAGAAGAGGAAGTACTCATAGTAGCCAAGTCCCAGGGTCTGGTGGTAGTTCCAGATGTTTGGCATGTGCTGTCGTTCTTCGAGCTTGCCTATGGTGCGCTTCCACAGATACATGTTGTCGAGTCCGTTACCATGTGCAGCACAGCCTCCAGGGAAGCGTACGAACTTGGGTTTCATATCGGCAATCACCTGAGCAAGGTCGGCTCGGAGGCCATTCTTGCGGTTCATGAAGGTCTTGCGAGGGAAAAGCGAAACCATGTCAAGGTCTACGGCTCCCGGTGTCAGGGGGGTGATGACAAGGCGTGCCTTCTGAGCCTCTTTTGCGGCTTTGAAGGTGACTTTCATCGGCCTCCACTCGGTATGGCTGACAGAGATGTTCTTCTGTGCCAGCGTCTCATTGTCTTCGCTTACGAGGGTTATCTGTAGCTTGCTGCCTTTGGTCGCGCTGTTGCGTGCCATGAGGCTGAGATCATATAGCTCGCCCGCCTTGAGAGCGATGCCGTCGTAGCCGTAGTTCTCCAATGTGGCTCCTATGGTTGCGGTTGTCAGTGTCGCATAGTGGCAGTTGTTAGGGTGTATGGGGCACTCAGTATTCGTGGTGATGTGGCTTCCTGCTCCCTTGAGATACCATGCCGTGAGGCTATGCCAACCACCATGGTCGGCATTGGAGTATTCGAAGTCGCGGTTCTGGATAAGCTCTCCATATAGACCTCCATCGGCCCCGTAGCTGATGTCCTCGAAGAAGATGCCGATGAGTTTGTCACTTATCGCCTTGCGCTCCTTGCCTTGGATGGTGAGGTGGGCGTGGAGGGGCTTGAGATCGGCAAAGCGAACGGGGTCTTGTCCCATGTGCTCATCAAGTTTGCGCTGGCGGTTTACCAAGTAGTCATCGTGCTTGATGAGCTTGTCTATCTGTTCCCACTCCACGCGATGTATCTGTCCGTCTACCTGACGGTCATGGAGGGTGATGGTCTTGTAATCTACTCCTTGGCATGGTGTTGCTTCATCAGGACGTTCCTTTATGCAGACTTTCATTTTGTCCCATTTGCGGCAATCTGTAGAGCCATAGGCATAGATTGTGCTGTCAAGTGTGGTG
>JAZRFA010000145.1:0-17598 GCA_045661085.1 Bacteroidaceae bacterium | reverse complement strand
TGCCCAATATTACATTCGATAAACAACTATTTCCAGACTGATATATGGTGACAATAAATTTTATTAACTAACTTTGCGGATGCATCTGAAGGCTACAAACTGAAGTCTACTGCTGTAGACACACTAAAGGAAACACTACCGATTATTTAATCTGTAATAAATATTTTCGCAGGTGTCTCTGCATTTATGACTAGTGCCATAAATTATTTTGCAGTATCCTCAGTGTTTTGTCTTTGCGGTCAAATGCTTCGAATCTCCTTATTTTGTGTTGGCGTATCCCTCTTTTATAAGTAGTTCGATGACTTTGGGCTTAAAGTCGCCCTGGATGATGATCTCGCCATCTTTGGCCGAGCCGCCTACACCGCAGCGGGTCTTGAGAAACTTGGCGAGGGCCTTGAGGTCGTCATCGGTGCCGATGAAGCCTCGTACGATGGTAACGGTTTTGCCTCCACGATGGTTCTTCTCCATCTGCACGCGCAGCTTCTGCTGCTGCTTGGGGAGGGTTTCCGCTTCGGGCTCCTCGTCAGTGACGTAGTTATAGTCGGGGTTGGTAGAGTATACCACCTGCAGGCGGCTTTTCCAGTCGTTGTCTTTGGCCATGGTTTTTGTGTTTAGGGTGTAGTGTTTAGAGTTTAGAGTTTAATGTCATGCTGAGCGGAGCGAAGTTTTTCATGAATGTCTCCAAGTACGTTCGCGAGATCCTTGCTTTTCCCTTCGGCCAGCGACCTAAAGGTTCGTTTTGCTCAGGATGACAGAGGCGATTGAAATGACAATATGAACGAAGTGGTCGCTTCCCGTTCATTAAATGTATTACAAAGGTACGTATATTCCCTGATTTTTACTATTTTTGCAGAGGAAAACATTCTTTAATTGTTGCTATGAAAATAATCTGCGTAGGCATGAACTATGCCGAACACAATAAGGAGCTGAACGGAGGCGTGCTGGTAAAGCCTGAGAGCCCCGTGATATTTATGAAGCCTGACTCGGCCATCCTGAAGGGGGGCAAGCCCTTCTTTATTCCCGACTTTGCTGAACGCTTCGACTATGAGGCTGAGCTGGTGGTGCGTATCAGCAAGTTGGGCAAGAACATCGCTCCGCGATTTGCTCATCGCTACTATGATGCGGTGACCGTGGGTGTGGACATCACGGCACGCGACATGCAGGAACGCTTCCGCAAGGAGGGACTGCCTTGGGAACTCTGCAAGGGCTTCGATGGCTCGGCAGTGCTGGGCGATTTTATCCCCGTAGAGCGCTTTGCGCACATGCAGAACATCCACTTTAACCTCGACATCGATGGTCAGACGGTGCAGCGCGGACACACCGTGGACATGCTCTTCGGGGTGGACGAACTGGTGGCCTACGTGAGTCAGTTCTTCATGCTCAAGACGGGCGACCTCATCTTCACCGGTACTCCCGTAGGCGTTGGTCCCTTGCAGATAGGACAGCACGTCGAGGGCTTCCTCGAAGGTGAGAAGGTGCTGGCATTCAATGTGCGATGATGGGAACCATGCAATAAAGGCTCGTTTTTCTCGTTATCTTAGTGATGTCAACGATACGTTACATACTCTTATCTATATTATTGCTCCTTGCTTTGTGCCCTGTCGAGGCTCAGGGTGAGATGGAGATCAATTGGTCGGCATATGCACAAGATTCGGTAGTGCCAGTCTTTGCACATAGTATCGACCTTGGCTACGACTATGATGGCACCTATAATGTAGCCATAGAATATCCCGAACTGAAACCCCTCACGACCAATGAGATTGCTCGTTTCTGTTTGCCAAAGAGAAATGGTGCTCCCGAATGGCCGGAGATTGCAGTATACAAGGGTGTTTCTGCCAAGCGCGGTCAGCTCGACGTAAGTTTCTCGCCCGTCATCTGGCGCGATGGAAGATATTGGCGCATACAAACGTTTACATTGAAGGTTCATCGTGAAGCCTCGGCAAAGAGAGGTCGTGCGGCGAGTGGCATGGAGCGCTATGCTCCTCATTCGGTGCTTGCTGAGGGGCGTTGGGTGAAGATTCGTGTTGCTGACAACGGTATTTATATGCTGAGTGATTATGACCTCAAACAGATGGGCTTCAGCGAACCGAGTAAGGTGCGTGTGTATGGCTATGGAGGACAGCAACTTTCGGAGGGTGACCCTAACCGATGGGTTGACGACCTTTGCGAGGTGAACGTGTGGCGAGGTGATGGTCGTATACTTTTCTATGCTCAAGGTCCGGTGTCGTGGAGCATGGAGGCGGATCAGACTTTTACGCATTCGCGTAATCCCTATTCAGACTATGGATATTATTTCTTGACGGAAGGTGAGGATTCGCAGTCCAATGCCCTGCCAACGGCTGTGCATCCTATTGCGGCGGAGGAACCCATTGAGACTACCCCTGCTTACTGTCTTTACGAGGTGGACGATTATGCTTGGTTTCATGGCGGTCGCAAGTTGGTGGAGAGCTATGACTACTTGAACGGCAGTGTCCGAAGCTATTCGTTGCAGCATACTTTTGCTGCACACCCTTTGCATGATGCGGTGCTCGATGTGTGCTTTACGCATAATGGCTCTACTACAACCTCAGTTGCTGTTGCGATGAATGATGTCTCGGTAGGCGCCTTGACGTTGAGGGCTATCGGTGGTCACGACGAGGCGGCAGAGACCACGCAGAGCTTCTCCGTGGACTTGGATGAGGCAAGTGCCCAGCAGAAGGTAACGCTCACGCATCGTCGCGGTGCGGGGGTGTCGGGACGTCTCGACTATTTGCGTCTCAATTACACTCGATTCATGGCTACGAATGTTCCTATTTATGCGACAAGTTCAGGTATTCACACCTATCATATCGATGATGCAGAAATGTGGAATGGTGAGGACGTGGCGGTATGGCGCATTACTGATGCTTCGTCCATCGAGCCCATAGCCTATGATAAGGCGACTTCGACTTTTACGGCTGATGGTCGGCGTGGCGATGTCTTCATCGCTTTCGATACAAAGGGTACCTATCCCGTCCCTGAGGTGGTTGGTGAGATTGCTAATCAGGATTTGCATGCAACTCCGGCCACGGATTACATTATAATTGTGCCCTCCAGTGGAAAGCTTACCGCACAGGCAGAGCGACTGGCGGCGTTGCACCGTGCGCAACGTGGGCTCACGGTGAAGGTGGTGCGTGCTGACGAGGTGTATAATGAGTTTTCATCGGGCACGCCCGATGCTACGGCCTATCGCCGTTATCTGAAGATGCTCTACGACCGTGCTTCTACGGCTGACGAAGCGCCCAAGTATCTGTTACTCTTTGGTGACGGAGCGTGGGACAACCGTATGTTGTCACCAGCTTGGACGGCTACTTCACCGGATGACTACCTGCTCTGCTATGAGGCGGAAAACTCATTTAATGCGGTTGATTCTTACGTAGTAGAGGATTACTTCGGCTTGCTTGACGATGGCGAGGGTACAAATCTGAAGACGGATAAGGTAGATGTCGGTGTGGGGCGTTTTCCAGTGACAACGGTAGAACAGGCTCGCCAAATGGTCGATAAGGTGGCTGCCTATATGAACAATACCCATGCTGGAGCGTGGAAAAATACTATTCTGATGTTAGGCGATGATGGGGATAGGAATCGCCATATGGATGATGCTGAATTGGTAGCTCAGATGCTTGAGTCCGAGTATCCCGACTATATGGTAAAACGCATCTATTGGGATGCCTTTCCTATGGAGGCTACATCTACGGGTAATAGCTATCCCGTGGTGCGTAAGCGTTTGCTCGAATTGTTCAAGGATGGTGCCCTTATGGTGAACTATAGCGGTCACGGAGCTCCCGACGTTATATCCCACGAACTGGTTCTCAATAAGACGGATATGGAGGAACTGTCTTCGCCCCGTTTGCCTGTATGGGTCACCGTGTCATGTGATATTACTCCATTTGATAATTCAGAGTTGTCGTTCGGCGAATCTGCCTTCTTGAATCCGAAAGGTGGAGCTATCGGATTGCTCACCTCGACGCGTACTACCTATGCTGAGCAGAACCGCCGTGTGAACTACTTTTTCTCCAAATATGCTTTTGCGAGAGATGACTATGGCCGTCGCCTGAGTTTAGGTGATGCCGTACGCCTGGCCAAGTGCGACTTGATAACTACTGGTGATGCTTCATTGGTGGACAAGAGTGGCAATAAACTCAACTATGTATTGATAGGCGACCCCGCCTTGGTTGTGGGCAATACGGACTATCGTATGGTGGTGGACAAACTTAATGGCGTGTCTGTGGGTAGTGGTGAGGAGGTCTTGTTAAAGGCTGGTTCGCAAGTTGTCGTGCAAGGCCATGTGGCAACTCTGGGTGGTGCCTTGGCTACCGATTTCTCAGGTTTGCTCTATGCTTCGGTGTTTGATAATATGGAGGATATCGTTTGTCGCAATAATGCCAAAGAGAAAGATGCAGACGGCAATGTGCTGGCTCCATTCGCCTACCGTGAGCGTACGAAGAAGTTCTTCGTTGGTAGTGATTCGGTAAGGAATGGTCAGTTTGCCTTTACATTCCGTGTGCCAATGGACATCAACTATTCTATGGAGAGTGGACTTATCAATTTTTATGCGATAGACAACACGCTCAGGCAAGAGGCTAAAGGTATGTTCGATGGCTTTCTTCTGGGTGGCACAGAGGATGACTTGACGAATGATGGCTCAGGCCCTGGCATACAAATGTACTTGAATTCCCCGGATTTCGTTTCTGGCGGTAAGGTCAATGAAACTCCACTCTTTGTCGCCAAGTTGGAAGATACCGACGGTATCAATACGACTGGAAATATCGGACACAACTTGACTGTCATCGTTGACGGGCAGGCCTCAATGACCTATAATTTGAATGAATATTACTTGTCTGATATTGGAGGATATACGCTTGGCACAGTGTCGTATGTGCTGCCGGAACTCCCTGAAGGTAAGCATACGCTGATGTTCCGTGCGTGGGATATGATGAACAACTCCTCTACTTCGACAATCGAATTTGAAGTTGTCAAGGGTTTGGCTCCGGAGATTCTTCACGTGCAGGCCATTCCTGGTGTAGGAAACATGACCTTCGATGTCACCCACGACCGACCTGAGAATGACTTGGAGGTTGCCATTGAAGTCTTTGACTTCTCCGGTCGTATCCTATGGAGTCATAGCGAGCAGGTGGCAGCGCTTGATAGTAACTATTCTTATACTTGGAATCTTAGTTGCGCCTCAGGCAAACCGTTGGATACGGGTGTGTATCTCTATCGTGTCGTCGTATCTTCACCCGTAGGGCAATCAACGAGCAAGGCGCAAAAAATCGTGATAAGGCGCTGAAGATACAATAAATAACCCTATGGTGCGTTTATTATCTACGGCTTTTATGGAAAAGAATATGAAAAGAACACTTCTGATATTTGCTGCCCTATTGTTTATGGTATCGGGCCTTTTTGCACAGAAAGACATGAACTCAAATGAGGTGCAGATGTTCAATCCCGTAATGACGGGTGTCACCTCTCTCACCATTGCCCCCGACTCGCGTGCAGGTGCTATGGGTGACGTAGGTGCGGCTACAGACCCTGATGTGAATTCGCAATATTGGAACCCTGCGAAGTATCCCTTTGCCATCAGCCCCGCAGGCTTTTCGCTGGCCTATACTCCTTGGTTGCGTCAGCTGGTGAGTGATATCGACCTGGCTAATCTTGTCGGGTACTATCGTATCGGCGACTATCAGGCTATCAGCGGTTCGCTCACCTATTTCTCCTTGGGTGAGGTATGGGTCGATGACTATACGATCAAACCCTATGAGATGGCTGTTGACTTTGCCTATTCTCGCATGTTGTCAGAGACGTTTTCTGCATCGGTAGGTTTGCGCTATATCGTGTCAGACCTTAACTATAATTTTGATGAGGATACTTCTGTCGGGCAAGCTTTTGCGGCCGATATCTCAATGTTCTATTCTAACTATGTCTTCTTGGGACGCCGCGAGTGTATGATTAACTTGGGTCTCAATGCTTCGAATATCGGTAGCAAGATCTCGTACGATGGTGGCCAGACCAACCAATTCATTCCTACCAACCTGCGTCTCGGAGCCTCGATACTGATTCCAGTCGATGCGTACAATACCTTCTCTATCAGTGCCGATGCCAATAAACTGATGGTACCGACCAAGCCAACCTATAAGCAGTTTTTGGAAGAGAATGGTCTGGAGGATCCCGAGGGTAACTTCTATTATCCCGACTATGAGAGCTACCTGTCCGACATCGGTTACAACGATATGTCGCCCATTACAGGTATCTTCAAGTCTTTCTCCGATGCTCCTGGTGGCTTCAAGGAGGAGTTGCAGGAGATATATTGGGGTGTAGGTGTTGAGTATGCCTACAACAATCAGTTCTTCCTGCGTGGTGGCTACCACTATGAGAATGAGTACAAGGGCAACCGTAAGTACTTTACCCTCGGCACGGGCTTTAAGATGAGCACCTTCTCGCTCGATGCGGCTTACCTCATCTCTACGGCCCAGAGCAACCCGCTTGACCAAACCTTGCGTTTCACCCTATCGTTCGATTTGGACGGTATACGCGAGATATTGGGAAGATAAAGGGGCCCCCTCTAACTCCCCCCTCTATGGGGAGGACTCAGATTCCATCGAAATAAGTGACTAATAACTAAAAACTGCTATCCTCCAGCAGCTGGAGGTTCTCCCCATAGAGGGGGAGAGGCCCGAAGGGAGAGGGGGTCTTTATGAAAATACGTGTAGGATTTGGATTCGATGTCCACAAATTTGCCGAGAACCGCGAGCTATGGCTCGGTGGTATACGTCTTGAGCATGACCGTGGCCTCTTGGGGCACTCTGATGCTGATGTGCTCATCCATGCCATTTGCGATGCTTTGCTGGGAGCGGCCCATATGCGCGACATAGGCTACCACTTTCCCGACAACGCGGGCGAGTTCAAGAATATCGACAGCAAGATACTCCTCCGTCGCACCGTGGAGCTCATTGCTACCAAGGGATATCGTGTGGGGAATATCGATGCTACGGTGTGTGCCGAGCGTCCCAAGCTCAAGGCTCACATTCCCCTGATGCAGCAGACCTTAGCCGATGTGATGGGCATCGACGAAGAGGATGTCACCATCAAGGCCACCACCACCGAAAAACTCGGCTTCACCGGTCGTGAAGAGGGCATCTCGGCTTATGCCACGGTGCTGATAGAGAGGGCTCTCTAATGAGTGTTGAGCGACTCCTCCAAAGATATCTGCCGAAGTGCTGCCAATAGGGCTTATCGTGCTGATTTTCAGTATAATAGTGGAAGCACTTCTATTGAATTAGACTATAACATAAGGGTGTGTATTCTATGTTCCTGCACAAATAAGACATAGAATGCGCACCCTACTCTTTTTTCTTTGTCTCGTTTTTATTGTCTGCTGGGCAGCATACGCCCGTATGGTGCTCAGCGAACAAGCGTACTATGCCCAGCGTACAGGTGTACGATGGCCATCGTACAATAAAACGGATAAGGAGTTTTAACGGAAGCTATATGTTGGCACATTATTGCCTTTGCATAGAAATCTCTTCACTTGGACTAGCTGTCTATTTGTGGCTAAAACAAAAGAAGTGTCGCCATCAACATATTGGGTATCATTGGATTGCCCCTTGATGGCGACACTTTGTCACTTAGCTACGGGACTCGGCTGTTAGCCCGTTCCCATTGCTTAACACATCTTTTTCTTCTTTTTTTACCTCCCTTTGACATCATGTCCTCAATCGAGGACAGAACAGAGCCTCTTTTTTCTAACGACAAACACACTTATTTCAAAAACTTTCACTACCTTCGCAACCAATACAAACACAAACTTAAAACATACCCAACATGAAACAAATAAAACACATCTTGCTCACCTTCGCCCTGCTGCTCAGCAGCCTCGCCACCAGTGCCCGCGACTTTGAGGTGGGTGATGTCTATTACAATATTACTTCTGCTGAGGACTTGACAGTAGCAGTAACATATGGAGGATGGTCTTATGATTACGCTGGATATAGCGGAGCAGTCACCATTCCCGCTATAGTCATCTACAATGATCAAGAGTACCGCGTGACGAGCATTGGTGAACGTGCTTTCTTCAATTGTATGGATCTTACCTCCATCACCATCCCTGCGAGTGTGACAAACATTGGCGACAACGCTTTTGAGAATTGTCACAACCTGACTGAAGTTCACATCAGTGACATTGAGGCCTGGTGTAAGATTCAATACCCTAATAATGTCTACTCTAGTCCGCTCTTCTACGCAGGAAACTTATTTTTTAATGGAGAGCTTGTGACAGAACTAGCCCTTCCCGAGGGTCTGACAAGCATAGAAGCCTTTGACTTCTCCTGGTGCACTAGCTTGCGCTCTATCATCCTCCCCGCAAGTGTGACGAGTATTGGAGAACGTGCCTTTGAAAGTTGCACTTGCCTCATTTCCATTACCATCCCTGATGGCGTGATGAGCATTGGCGACGACGCTTTCTATGATTGCAGCAGTCTCACCACCATCAACATCCCCGAGAGCGTGACGAGCATTGGACAGGGCGCTTTTTTTCATTGCGCTAGCCTCACTTCCGTCGTCCTCCCCAAGGAGTTGATAAGCATCAATGACTATACCTTCTCTAATTGCAGTAGTCTCACCTCCATCATCATCCCCGAGAACGTGACAAATATCGGGTTTAGAGCTGCCCAAGGATGCAACAGCCTCACCTCTGTCACCTTGCCAAAGAGCTTGCAGACTATCGGTTCGTTGGCCTTTGCAGGCAACTCTAAGTTGCTCGACGTGTATTGCTATGCAGAGATACTACCCTTGACAGAAAGCAATGCCTTTAATGATTCCCCTCTTAGACGTGCAGCCCTGCACGTACCTGCTAGTGCATTGGATACCTATAAGAACACCGCACCTTGGAACGGCTTTGGCACTATCGTACCCCTCACCGACGAGGAAATGGGCATAGATAAATCAGAAATCACAAATGAGAATCGAGGCATCGTCTACGACCTCCACGGCCGCCGCGTAGAGAACCATGGCAAGGGCATCTACATTATAGGCGGAAAGAAAGTAGTGGTCAAGTAACCCCACAACCCAAACCCCAACAACAATCCCCACAGCGCAAGCCGTGGGGATTTGTTTTATTCGTATGCACTCACCCGCAAGTCTCGGAAGCCACTGAAGGAATAGGCGCAGACGTACCTGAAGGGCTTCGGGGCTGAAGGGTGCCGTGAAGAGTTAAGAGTTCTCGTCCGTATGGCAAGCCAAGCAACAACGGCAACGGAATTAATTGAGGAGCGAGAAATGAGGGGTGAGCAATGAACAATGAGGAGTGAGCTGCCGTCCGGAAGGCAAGCTCACTTCTCTTCGCTTATCTCTCACAGTTTACTCGCCCTTTTTCTTCTTCTCCACGATGGCGTCGATGACAGCTACGGCGGTGATGTTCACGATGTCGCGCACCGAGGCTTCCCAGTCGGTGAAGTGGATGGGTTTGTTCAGGCCCATTTGGATGGGGCCTATCACCTCGTGGGCATCGCCCATTGTCTGCAGCAGTTGGTAGGCTTGGTTGGCACTGGAGAGGTTGGGGAACACCAGCGTGTTCACCTCCTTGCCATACAACGTGTTGAAGGAGAACTTCTCGTCGCGCAGCTTGCCGTTGAGGGCAAACTTCACCTGCATCTCGCCATCGATGTCCCACTCGGGATATTCGCGGTGCAGGTAGTCTATGGCCTCGTGCACAGAGGCAGAGCTACCTGTGGTGTCGGTACCGAAGTTAGAGTATGATAGCATGGCAGTTACGGGTTTGTGGTTGAAGAACTTCACCGTATGGTTAGCCAAGCGGGCGATGTCGATGAGCGTCTCGGTGTCGGGGTGACGGTTGATGAGCGTGTCGGCAAGGAAGTAGGTGCCCTTCTTGGAGTTCACGATGTGCATGGTGCCGAAGGTCTTGAACTCGTCGCGCACGCCGATGACCTCCTTAGCCACCTTGATGGTGTTACTGTACTTGGTGTAGAGACCCGTGATGAAGGCATCGGCATCGCCTGTCTCGACCATCATCATACCGAAGTAGTTGCGCTCGAACATCTTGTCGTTCGACTCCTGGAAGTTGGCTCCCTGACGGGCACGCTTCTCGGTGAGGATGCGGGCGTAGCGCTCGCGGCGCTCGGCCTCGCGGTCGTGACGGAGGTTGACAATCTCGATACCCTCAAGACTCAAATCGAGTTCCTTGGCGAGCTTCTCGATGCGCTCGTCGTTACCCAAGAGAATAGGGTGACAGATGCCCTCGGCCTTGGCCTCTACGGCAGCCTTGAGCATGGTGGGGTGGATACCCTCGGCAAATACTACACGCTGGGGATTGCTGCGGGCGGTGTCGTAGAGCTGGCGGGTGAGCTTGCTCTCCTGTCCCATGAGCTCGCGCAACTGAGTAGCATAGGCATCCCAGTCGGTGATGGGCTTGCGTGCCACACCGCTCTCCATGGCTGCCTTGGCTACTGCCATAGATACTTGGGTGATGAGGCGGGGGTCTACGGGTTTCGGGATGAAGTATGAGGGACCGAACGAGAGGTTGTTCACATGGTAGGCCTCGTTCACTACATCGGGTACGGGCTGCTTGGCCAGGTCGGCGATGGCGCGCACGGCAGCGAGCTTCATCTCCTCATTGATGGCGGTAGCCTGTGTGTCGAGCGCACCGCGGAAGATGTAGGGGAAACCGATAACGTTGTTGATCTGGTTCGGATAGTCGGAGCGGCCAGTAGCCATCAGCACGTCGGGGCGTGAGGCCATGGCATCCTCGTAAGAAATCTCGGGAGTGGGGTTGGCAAGGGCAAACACGATGGGCATGGCAGCCATTGAGCGCACCATGTCCTGCGACAGCACGTTGCCGCGTGAGAGGCCGAGGAATACATCGGCACCCTTGATGGCTTCTTCGAGGGTGTGTACGTCGCGACGCTCGGTGGCAAAGAACTTTTTCTCCTCGGTGAGGTTAGGACGGTCTGATGTGATTACACCCTTGCTGTCGAGCATGAGGATGTTTTCGCGACGAGCACCGAGAGCCACATAGAGCTTGGTGCACGAGATAGCCGATGCGCCTGCACCGTTGACCACAATCTTGACCTCCTCGATCTTCTTTCCGGCTACCTGCAAAGCATTGATGAGGCCGGCCGATGAGATGATGGCCGTGCCGTGTTGGTCGTCGTGCATCACGGGAATATCAAGCTCCTCCTTGAGGCGACGCTCAATCTCGAAGCACTCGGGGGCCTTGATGTCCTCAAGGTTGATACCTCCGAAGGTAGGAGCGATGGCCTTGACAGCCTGGATGAACTTTTCGGGGTCCTTCTCATCGACCTCGATGTCGAATACGTCGATGCCGGCATATATCTTGAAGAGCAGACCCTTACCCTCCATCACGGGCTTGCCCGCGAGGGTGCCTATGTCGCCGAGGCCGAGCACGGCGGTACCATTGGAGATTACGGCCACAAGGTTGCCCTTGGCGGTATAGTCGTAGGCTGTCTGCGGATCTTTCTCAATCTCGAGACAAGGCTCAGCCACACCGGGTGAGTAGGCGAGCGAAAGGTCTTTTTGTGTGCTGTAGGGTTTGGTGGGAACCACCTCAATCTTTCCTGGCTTGCCCTGTGAGTGATACAGCAAGGCTGCCTCTTTGGTAATCTTTGTCATCTTTCCTTACGGGGTTAAAACTAATACGAGTGCAAAATTAACTATTTTATGCGGAATGTTTGCGCAGTTCTTTTGAAAAATCACTATATTTGTACTCTCATCACTGAATAGGTATTTGTATGACCACCCACATAGAAACTCTATATCGACACTTTGTGCAGAGCTGTGGTGTCACTACCGACACCCGTCGATGCGAGCCAGGTATGATGTTCTTCGCTTTGCGAGGCGACAACTTTGACGGCAATAGCTATGCGGCCAAGGCTTTGGAAATGGGATGTTCGTGCGTAGTGGTCGACAATCCACAGTATGTTGTTGAAGGCGACGGTCGCATACTTCTCGTAGAAGATTCACTCAAGGCACTGCAACAGATGGCGCGTCATCATCGCCGACAGTTGGGTACGCCCATCGTGGGTATCACAGGTACCAATGGCAAGACTACAACAAAGGAATTGGTGGCTGCGGTGTTGGCAAAGAGGTATCATATATTGTATACGCAGGGTAACTTGAACAACCACATCGGTGTGCCCCTTACGCTACTTGGCCTCACGCGTGAACACGAGATGGCCATCGTGGAGATGGGGGCCAATCACCCGGGCGACATCAAGGAACTGGTAGATATTGCCGAACCGGATTATGGACTCATTACCAACGTGGGATTGGCCCATTTGCAGGGATTCGGCTCGCTCGAGGGAGTTATCCGCACCAAGGGCGAGATGTATGACTACTTGCGCACTACGCCCCGGCGAACCATCTTCCTTAACCGTGACAACGAATACTTGAAAGGTATTGCCCACGGTTTGGAGACGGTGACCTACGGCCAGACTCACGACGCTGATACGCAGGGCGAGCTCGTCGCTTGTGACCCTTACCTGAGGTTCCGTTGGAGAAGGGGTAGGGGAGAGTGGCATCAGGTGTCTACCCAGCTCATTGGGAGCTATAACATCGACAATGCCTTGTGTGCAGCTGCCGTGGGATGCCATTTCGGTGTAGACGAGGTCGCCGTTTCTGAGGCTCTCGCAGCATACACTCCACACAACAACCGCTCGCAGCTCACCGTAACCCCTCATAATAGCCTCGTGGTCGACGCATACAATGCCAATCCCACGAGCATGAAAGCTGCACTCGACAACTTTGCCCAGATGCAGGTACCTCGTAAGATGGCCATCCTGGGAGATATGAAGGAGCTGGGTGAGGCCACTGCTGCAGCTCACCAAGAGGTGGTTGATCGCCTGGATGCTTGTGCGTTTGACGAAGTCTGGCTCGTGGGCGAAGCCTTCGCACAGACCCACCATACGCAACGTACGTTTGCTGACGTGGAGGAAGTCAAGGTTGCATTGCAAGAGAATCTCCCCAAAGATTTTTGTATTTTGATAAAGGGGTCTAATAGTATGAAATTGGCCTCCCTAGTTACTCTCCTTTAATATTTTATGACGAAACATTATTACACAGTAGCACGACATACCTTCGTGGTCAGTATGCCCGATGGCGAGACAGGCATTGCTATGCCCTCATATGAACCCTTTGCGGTGGATGGTGCGGAGACTCTATTGTTTACGCTTACGGTAGACGATGCCTTCTATCCTTCCGAAAAGGGCGCGCTCATCGGGCAGTTCGATTGTGGCGCAGCCGACTTCGGTGTCTATCGCCTACCCGACGGTACGTATCAGATGCTGATAAGTCAGCCGGGAGGTGACTATTGCGGTCTGTTGCAGGCATCGCCCGATTTCAGTATGGCTACCATTGCCACACGTGGCGATAACTCATTACGCACCTTTGCCGTAAACAATGCTTTGATGCTGATGTATGCGTTTGCTTCGGCCGGGATGGGTACATTGCTCATACATGCTTCGGTCATCAAGAATGGAGATAAAGGTTTCCTTTTCTTGGGTAAGAGCGGTACGGGAAAGAGTACGCATAGCAGCCTGTGGCTCAAGCATATCGAGGGTAGTGAACTGCTCAATGATGACAATCCCGTGGTAAGACTCGAGGGTGAAGGCGCTACGGTCTACGGCTCTCCATGGAGTGGAAAGACTCCTTGCTACAAGAATGACAGCGCATCGATAGGTGCCTTCGTACAGATAAGGCAGGAGCCGGAGAATCGCATTTGGCGCAGCCTTCCGCTGCAGGCATTCGCCGTGCTGCTTCCCTCGATGTCGACGATGAAGTGGGACAAGCGCGTCTATGGTGGTATCTGCGATAGCGTGGGTCATCTGATAGAGAGAGTGCCTCTATATACATTAGGCTGTCGTCCCGACAAGGAGGCGGCCGAGTTGTGTCATTCCGAAGTGATGAAATGATGAAGGAGGCGGTAAGGCGTACAGGGACGGTAGAAATCCCCAATGAACTGCTTCTCGGGGAGGTGCGTGCGTTGATTGCAGACGGCCACGACGTGACGCTCCGTGTGCGTGGAGTGAGTATGCGTCCCTTTCTGGAGAACCGGCGCGACAAGATTGTGCTCACCAGCGTGCATCCCCCCAAGGTTGGCGATGCCGTGCTTGCAGAGATTTCACTGGGCAAGTATGTGTATCACCGCATCATCCGCATCGAGGACGGGAGGGTGACGCTCAGGGGTGATGGCAACGCCTATGGTACGGAGCAATGCCGGTTGGAGAACGTCGTCGCCTCGACCAAGGCACTCATTCGCAAGGACAAGAGCTATTCGCCCGAAGGATGGGCGTGGCGGTGCTACTCGGCACTCTGGCCCAAGTGGCCCTTTGCAAGGCGTGTGCTATTGAAACTGTATAGGATGTTTGGATGCTATAGATAGCCTGGCTATCCTTGAATAGATGGACAATTATAACCAACAAAAGATACAATTATGAAGATCAAGAACGGATTCGAATTGCGCGAGATGTGCGGTGAGCACATCATTATCGGTACTGGAGTGGAGAATATCGACTTCAGCAAGGTCATCAGCCTCAATGAGAGTGCTGCTTGGCTATGGCGTGAAGTTGAGGGCAAAGAGTTTACGCCCGCCACCTTGGCTGCGTTGCTGATGGAGCAGTACGACGTGGATGAGGCTGTTGCGCTGGCCGATGCTACTGCTATTGCCAATCAGTGGATAGGCGTGGGCATTGTAGCGGAGTAGTAAAATATCTCCCGCTTTCTTAGGACGATAAAGATATTTTAGTATCTTTGCAATTGTTTAACAATTATAGTTATTTATGGAAATCTTCTATTTCGCGATTATCTGCGTTCTGTTTGTATTCGCGGTCATCGACCTCAACGTCGGCGTGAGTAACGATGCCGTAAACTTCCTTAACTCGGCGGTAGGTGCCAAGGCGGCATCGCTTAAAACGATTCTCATTGTAGCGGCAATCGGTATTTTCATTGGAGCATCAACCAGTAACGGTATGATGGATATTGCTCGGCATGGTATGTTCCAGCCCGAGCATTTTTATTTCCGTCAGTTGATGTGTGTGTTCCTGGCCGTGACGGTTACCGACGTGGTGTTGCTCGACATCTTCAACTCGCTCGGTATGCCCACTTCGACCACCGTATCCATGGTGTTCGAGCTGTTGGGAGCCTCGTTTGCCATCTCGCTCATCAAGGTTGCTTCTGGCGAGGTGATGGAGGGTGTCAACTCTGTGGGCGACCTGCTCAATACAAGCAAGGCGCTGGAGGTGATTGCCGGTATCTTCCTGTCCGTAGCGATAGCCTTCTTCTTTGGTATCATCGTGCAGTGGATATCGCGTCTTGTCTTCACCTACAATTATAAGAAGGGACTGACTAAGAAAATCGGTATTTTCGGTGGTGTAGCGGTGACCTCCATCATCTACTTTATGCTCTTCAAGGGTATGAAGGGTGCGGCGTTCATGACACCCGAGATTAAGGCCTACCTCAATGAGAATACCCTGATGCTCCTCGGCATTATCTTTGTGGTGAGCACCGTGCTGATGCAGCTTCTTCATGCGCTGAAGGTCAATGTCTTCAAGGTCATCATTATGATTGGTACCTTTGCTTTGGCTATGGCGTTTGCGGGTAACGACTTGGTGAACTTCATCGGTGTGACGATGGCAGCACTCGACAGCGTGCTCCACTTTGCCCGCGAGGCTGTGCCTGCAGGCATCTCTGCCGACGAATATATGATGGGCTTCCTCAACGAGCCCGCTACGACCTCCATCTGGTTCCTTATCGGTGCCGGTGCGGTTATGGTGTATGCCCTTTGTACCTCAAAGAAGGCTCATGAGGTGCTGAAGACCTCTATCAACCTCTCCCGTCAGGACGAGGGCGACGAGATGTTCGGTTCATCAAGTATGGCCCGTAAGCTCGTTCGTGCCGGTATGGGATTCATCAATGGCATCAACAAGGTGAGCCCCAAGAGCGTAAAGCGTTGGGTAGCCAAGCGTTTCGACCAGGAGCATACCACGTTGGATGAAGGCGCGGCCTTTGACCTTGTGCGTGCCTCTGTCAACCTTGTGCTCGCAGGTTTGCTCATCGCTCTTGGTACCTCATTGAAGTTGCCCCTCTCTACCACCTACGTGACCTTTATGGTAGGTATGGGTTCGTCTTTGGCCGACCATGCGTGGGGTCGTGAGAGCGCGGTGTTCCGTATCACAGGTGTGATTTCAGTGATTGGTGGCTGGTTCCTCACTGCAGGTGCAGCATTCATCCTTGCCGGTATCGTGGCCTCCATCATGTACTTCGGTGGTCCCGTGGCCATGGTTGTTATGGCGGCTCTTGCCCTGTTCCTGCTCATTCGCAGCCATATCTCTTATAAGAACAAGAAGAACGAAGAGGTTCGCGATGTGAAGATGGATATCGTGCTCAATGCCGAGAATCCTCAAGAGGTATGGACAGCACTCAGCAGCCACACTGCCGATACGTTGTGCCATACACTCGAGTATGCAGCCGATACTTACGAAGGCGTTATCCGTGCCTTTGCCCGTGAGGATGTGCGCAAGCTCCGCACGTCGCTCGACAAGATTGTCGAGGAGAAGGCATGGCTCAAGAAGCAGCGTCGCCACGAGACACTTGGCTTCCGTCGTATCGATAAGGGCTTGGCCTTTGAGAAGAACACATGGTATTACCTCAGTAGCAACAATGCCCAGCAGATTCTCAATACCTTGACCCGTATCACTAACCCGATGAAGGAGCACACCGACAACAACTTCCGTCCGCTCTCACCGCAGTACCTGGAGGAGTTCTTGCCCTATCAGCAGCGTCTGGTGGCTGTGTTCCGTGGCATCAGCGAGGTTATTCGTACGGGCGACTTCAGCGAGGCCGAGAAACTCTCTGCCGAGGGTAAGTGGCTGAAGAAGGAAATCTCGAACCTCCGTCGTGTGCAGACACATCGCTTGCAGGAGGATGCCGAGAATATCAAGGTGGCATTCGTATACCTCAACCTCATCCAGGAGTCCCACGAGTTGCTCTCCGAGGTGCGTAACGTGCTCCGTGGTTGCGAGAAGTTCTTCATCGACCAGACGGAATGTGTCGTGGAGGCAAAGCTCTAAATTTGGATTGAAATAGATAGATACAGATAGCGGGTGCATCATCATGCATCCGCTATCTGTATCTATAAGTAGGCCAGCCCCTATACATATTAGAGCATTCTGCGTTTTTTTTATAAAAAATGTCATAAAGTCAAGAAAATGTTGTAAGTTTGTAGCACATTACATTACCAACTTAAAATAAACCAAAAACTACAAACGTATGAAACCTACATTGTTCGTATTGGCAGCCGGTATGGGCAGCCGTTATGGTGGTCTGAAGCAGCTCGACGGTCTCGGCCCCAATGGTGAGACTATCATGGACTACTCTATCTTTGACGCTATCCGTGGTGGCTTCGGCAAGATTGTATTCGTTATCCGCAGAGACTTTGAGCAGGACTTCCGCGACAAGGTGTTGAGCAAGTATGAGGGTCACATCCCCACAGAGCTCGTGTTCCAGGCTATCGAAGACCTTCCCGAAGGCTTCACTTGCCCTGCTGACCGTGCT
>JAZRFA010000144.1:0-8072 GCA_045661085.1 Bacteroidaceae bacterium | reverse complement strand
AAGGGTGTATACGCCTTCCTCTTGTTCTACGAGAGCGGGATATATCCAATGCTTCACATTGGGGTCGGGAGTAGTGTGAGGATGGTAGAACTGCTCGTAACCGAGGTCAAATCTCTGTATCCATCGTTGACGACCCTCTTCGATGCGGTAGATAGTGTGCTCGTCGGTTACAATATCATCGATGAGGCCATCGAGTTCGTAGCGAAAGGCCAAGCCGTCATTGAAGAGACGGAACACAATGTGTACGTCACCCCCCATGGAATCCACATACATGTAGGTATACTCGTTAGCGCTATTGCTACATTCACGACGCTTGCCTGTGAGCATAGTATAGTGGGTCTCAAAGAAGTTTTTCGTGATGTTCTTAAACGTCAGCCCCATGCCACGTCCATTAGCAGTAGTCACACCTATAGTGGGAATATCCACAACCTTCACCTCACCGCTGGCGGTGTTCTTGCTCAATGTAAATCCTGAGGAGACATGGCGCAGCACCAATGTTCCGTCAGGCGAAGTCATCTTGCCGCCCTGGCAGGCAGACATCACCAATAGCATTGTACTACATAATGTTGTGCAGAGTCGTCTCATACGTTCTTTCTTCTATTAAAAAGCGACAGACAATACGGGAGCTATCTTGTTAGTATTCTCCTTGGGGAGGGTTATAACCAACCCCTCTTCCTTATTGACGAAGGGGATGGCACCATAGCCCAAGAGCTCGACACTCTTTACCTCTCCATCTACATATCCTGATGCAGTGCCCAATGATTTGAGAGTATAGCTACGCTCCTCGGGCCAGCGCATGATGGTGGCAAACACCGTGTCGCCACGCTGCACGAAGCGCACATCTTGTGCCGAGTAGTTGTTGCTCTCATTGAATCCCTGTGCATGGAGCGGCTTGGCATTCTCGGCCGAAGGGCCTTCACCGAAAGTCTTCCATGGGCGGGTGCCATAGATAGAGGTGCCATTGACATCCATCCAAGCCTTGATGTCGTGCAGTATGGCCAGTTCCTTCTCGTCGATGCTGCCATCGCCACGGACGGGTACAGAGAGGAGTAGGTTGCCATTCTTGCTGACGATATCTACAAGCATGGAGATGACTTGTGAGGCGCTCTTGTACCAACCATGACGGTAGCTGTTCTCGCTATAGTGCCAACTGCCGATGCAAGTGCAGGTCTGCCAGTACTCCTCTTGTGGACGGTCGGGCACACCGCGCTCTACATCCCACATCATGGCTTGCTTGTGCCAATCTTCCAAGATTTTGCCCATGGCCACCACGCTCTGCTGACCTCCGTTCTGCTTGGCACTGCGGTTGTAGTAGTGAGCCAAGATGTTGAGACCCACCTGATCGTCGCATCCATAGAAGGGGAGCACCGTGTCGTCAAAGTAAAGGATATCGGGTCGATAGTCGTTGATGCACTGCAATACACGGTTCTGGAACTTCATCTTAAACTCCTCCGAGGGGAGCGAAGCACCATTGCCCCAGCCCCACTGGCCGTGGATGGCCCCGATGTTCTTGTAATCTTTGCTCGGCTCGTGACGCTGTGCGTAGAGTTCTTGTGGGTCGTATCCCTCCCACCATTGTCCTTTGCCATCGGCCTTGGTGAGGTTGCCATCGTAATCCTGCGACTTCTCCAGCCAGGTCCAAGTGTGGCTTCCATGCATACTGATGCCTAGCGGGAGGCCATACTTCTTACATGCTGCTGACCATTCGCCTATGATGTCGCGCTTGGGACCGAGGTTCACCGAGTTCCACTCCTGATAGGGCGAGTCCCAAAGGTCAAAGTTGTCGTGATGCTGTCCGAGGGTGAAGAAGTAGCGTGCTCCGACGCTCTTGTAGAGTGCCACCAGTGAGTCGGGCTGCCAACGCTCGGCCTTCCAATCGCGGATGAGCTCCTTGAGCCCGTAGTCCATAGGGTCGCCAAAGTGTTTCAAGTGCCAGCGGTGCTGTCCCTCGCCTTCGTAGTACATGTGGCGGGCATACCAGTCACCATCCATGGCCTGGCATTGCGGTCCCCAGTGTGCCCAGATACCGAACTTGGCGTCTTTGAACCATTCGGGACATTCCCATGCGCTCAGGCCCTCCCAGTCGGGGGTAAATGTACCTGTTTCGATGGGTACATTCTTCTGTACACAGCCGCTCATGGCTGCCATTGCGGCAAGGCTGCATACGAGTTTCTTCAGTGTTTTCATAAGTATAGATTTTGATGTTGAATAGTTAGAACTTGAATATTGCTCCTGCCATCACATTGAAGCCCTGCGAAGGGTATCCCGTGTAGTACGAGTGTTTATGGCCCAGCAGGTTGTGTGCGTCGAGGAAGAAGGAGATGTGCTTGTTGAATGTATAGTTGGCGCCGAGGCTCCAGTCTATGATGTCGCGTTCGCGCTTCATCACTTTGGTATCGGTGAATACCACCCATCTGAGGTTGGTGTATGCATAGAGGTTTGGCATGATGCGTACGCGGGCATCAATGTTGGCATCGAACTGTGGTGCGCGTGCGAGGAGTGCGCGGTCGCCCTTCAACATCCAATGGTAGTAGGCACTTTTGGCCGAGAGGTTCACGAGATCCTTATAAATATAGTTGATAGAGCCATCCACCGTGGCCACCTGTGCATTGTGGTTGGTGATTCCGCTGTATACCATGCCCAATGAGTCCATCACAGTCTCGAAGAGGGCGTCGGACACTATCTTATATCCTCCTCCGAGGTGCAGGTGCAGCCCTTCGAAGATGCGCACCCCTCCTTCGAGACGGGCATTCAAGAAGGTGTAGCTGGGTCGGAGCTGCTTTGTTGATGCCCAATAGGGCGACATCTCGTAGAGGTTCCCGAAGGTGGGGAGGTCGCGGCCTCCATCGAGGGTGAACTTCGCTGCAAAGACCTTATTGGGCACGTAGCTGATGCTGCACTCAGGCGAGAGTTGTACGGGATGAAGCGTGTGCTTTCCAGCAAGGAAGTCCATATTGAACCCACCGATGAACTTGAACTTACTGTATTGGTATTCCCACTTGGGAGTTATCCCAAACGAACCGTAGTTATGGTAACCAGCGAGGCCTTGGTAGCTGAGCAAGTCATATCTCAGCTCTATCGATGCCATACCCCATTCATAGAGGTCCATGCCAAAGGTAATCTCACTATGGAGGTGGTTTTCGCTGTTGCGTGTGTTGTATGCAAAGTGGGTGCTGCGGTTAAAATGGGTATAGCTGATGGCTGCATGGTAATGGTAGTGTTCCTTTACCACTCCCTTGATGTTCAGGTAGGCATCGAGGTCGTAGGCGTTCTGTGTATCTGTTCCACCGTTGGGGGTAGAGTAGGCAAGATAGTTATAAGTGTAATCTGCTACTCCCACTCCTGCGTTCAGTGTAGCCTTGTCCAGTTGCATGGTATAGTCAGCATCGAGTCCCGCATCGTTGAGGTATGAGCGCCATTTGATGTTCTCGACAAGCTTGAGATTGCCGTTCCATCCATCGGCATGTGCCTTGAGTGCTAGGCCGCTGTGCTCCCCGAGCTGTAGCTTGTAGGCTGCCAGTGCGCTCAGGTTGTTGTAGTTGCCATAGCCTAGATGTGCATACCCCGGAGTACCCTTCTCGGATGCTACGTCCACGGCCTTGGCTGTCTGTGCCTGACGGTCAAAGTGGGTGAGTCCTATGCCCTCTTCGGCATACACCACTTCCTCCTTGTTCACCGAGGGTTTCACCTCCTCGGGGATGAAGTTGTGCTTCACCGCTCCGGCTATGATGGGGTTGTAGGTGCTCTCCACGAGCACCATGCGGTTGATGGTATCGTTAGCGTTTTGTGCAATGCCGATGGCTGCTGCGAGCAGCATCGGGAGTAGTGATATATTTCTTTTCATCGCGTCTCTTTTTCGGTTAGTTGTTCATCACGTTTTCCAATGTCTTCAAGCGGCTCTCGATCATAGAGGCAATGTCGTCGTTGGCTTGGTAGCTCTGCTTGAGTGATATGAGGTACTGCTTGGCTTCGATATACTTCTCGTTCTTCATGTACACATCGGCCAGTAGCACGAAGCTGCGTGCCAGCCAATAGCTGTGCGGTGTGCTCACGTTGATGTAGTCGAGCACCTCCTTTTCGGCATTGTCATACTGCTTGATGTTGTAGTATATCTGTGCCAACTGGTATTTGGCCTCGGCGCCATACACGTTGCGGGTGTCCTTGGCGAGCAGGCGAAGGTCCTCGATAGCTGCTTCGCTCTTCTCCTTGGCGAGGTATGCCTTTGCGCGGTAGTAGCGCAGCTCGGTGGCTGTCTCGGGCAGCAGTTTATTGTTGTCGAGCACCGGTGCAGTCTCTTTGATGATGATGCCATAGTTGGCTACTGACCATGCCGCACGCAAGCGATGTGCCTGAGCATGTAGCTTGGTCGATGAGTTGCCCGTGAGTTCGATGAGGTTGCCATAGGCCTCGATGGCAAGGTCGTAGTCGCGGTTGTTGTAGGCCAGGTCGGCAAGCATGCGTGTGGCCTCTTCGCAGTACTTGCTGCTACGGTGTGAGGCTACCTGCGACAGGTATGTCTTGGCTTTGTCGTAGTTGTTGTTCTTGTAGTAGATGCATCCCAGGTAGTATTGCGCATCGGTGGTGTAGGCACCAGTGGAAAATTGGCTGAGATACTTGGTGAACGCCTCGGTTGCAGCCTTTTCATCACCGCGGGCATAGGCTATCTCGGCAGCCTTGTAGCTTAGCGAGTCGTGCTCGCTCACGTTGACCGTCACCCCTTGTGCCTGTGAGGCAAACTCCACGTAGCTGTCCACCATGTTCTCCTCCACGTAGAGGCTCTTGAGGTCGCGCATGGCCACCTTGGCCTGCTCGCTGTTGGGATAGTTGGCGATGACAGCCTTGTAGGCCTGTATGGCTTCGCGTATGCGGTTGTTCTGATAGTGTATGAGTGCTATCTCATTGCCGGCGATGGGGGCATACTGGCTCTTGGGGAATTGCTTGGTGATCTGCTCAAAAGCCGCTATGGCCTTCTCGCCATTCTCGAGCTGTACATAGGCGCGTCCCTTCTCGTAGAGTGCGTCGTCGAGATAGTCAGATTGTGGATAGCTTTCGGTGAGGTAGGTGAGTGTGCCTATCTTGTCGCTGTAGCGACTCGTGAGTCCTTGGGTGAATGCCTTCTGGTACACGGCATAGTCGGCTTGCGAGGCATCGGTAGAAATGGCTTTGTTGTAGGCCTCTTCGGCAGCGTTGTACTTGCGCGAATGGAAGTAGCAGTCGCCTATGCGCATATGAGCATCGGCTAGCGTGGCCTTGCCAATGACGCCCGATGATGGAGAGTAACCCTTCACCAGCTTGTCAAATTGCTTGAATGCCTCCTGGTATTTCTTCTGCACGAAATGCGTGTACCCCAATCCATACAATGCCAGCTCATAGGTGCGGCCATTGCGGTCGCCCGTGAGGTTGAGGTACTGGCCATAGTCACGTGCCGCCTGGCGATAGTTGCCGCTGCGAAAATACACCTCACCTCTCCAGAACAAGGCGTCGGCACTTGTCTGCTTGTCATAGTCTCCCACCTTGAGCGACTCGTTGAGCTTGGCCATTGCCTTGTTCATGTCGCCACCGGCGAAGGCCTCGGTACCAGCCTTGTAGAGCAGCTGCTGCTTGGCTTTCAGTATCGTGGCACTCGGCTGCTGTATCTTGGCTATCGACTGTAGTGCGGCGTCATAGTTCTTGGTGCTCATGTAGGTCTCTACGAGGTAGCTGTTCACGCGGTCGGTATACACCGAGTGGGGGAACTCATTGATGAAACGCTCGAGGATGGTTACCGATTCGCCAAATCCCGAGTAGGCAGTCTCGTGCATGCACACGGTGTAGTTATACATAGCCCTCTCGCGCAGCTCGCCCACAGCGGTCATCGATGCAGCCTGCTCGAAGCATAGGCGCGCCTTGTTCTTGTCGCCGAGTGCGAGGTACGAGAGTCCCGCGTGCAGCTGTGCGCTCTGTGCTATGGCATCGTCGCCATCGCTCACCATGGCAAACAGCTCGGGTGCGCGCAGGTGCTCATCTGTGTTGAAGTGTGCCATACCCAGCTGATACAATGCCTCGCGCTTGGGCTGCTCGGCCTCAGCCAAATACTCCTCTAGTACCACGGCAGCTTGCAGGTAGCGCTGTTGCCCATAGAGCGCCTCACCCTGTATGCGTGTCATCTCCAGTGTATATTCATCCTTTCCATATTCATCGTTGTAGGAAGTGGCCATCGCCTCAGCCTCGGCATAGCCCTTTGTTTCAAGCATGATTTCGGCTAGGTAGTAACGCGCTTGGCGGCGGTAGGTATCTGCGTTGAGAGCCTGTGTAAATCCCCTTTCGGCAGCCTCGTAGCGCTTGGCCGCATAGTTGGTGTAGGCGGTATAGAACTCTACTTCATTGTCATACTGGTTACTGATGAGGCCCAGTATGTTCAGTTGCACCGCAGCCTCTTCGTAGCGTCCCTCTTCAATCATCGAGAGGGCATAGGCCAGCACCACGTCGTCGCGTTCCTTGTCGTTCAACTTATCGGGATCCACCTCCTGCATCTCGTCTATCACCTTGGCATAGTCACCTTGAGCATAGAAACTCAGCAGCGCCAACGCCTTCATACGATTAAGTTCAGGTGCATCAGGATACTGTCGTAGATAACCTTCTATCACATCAGCTGCTGCCTGGGGGTTGCTATGGTAGGCAATGAGTGCTTGTAGTGAAGCCACCTCTTGCTGTTGTGCGTGTGTGAGGCCACCCTCAGCTACTTTGTCGAGAAACTCTTCGGCCATGTCATAGCTGCGTTCGTTGTAGAGCAGCTTGGCCGCTTGCAGCAACTCCTCAGTGCGGGCATCGTTGCGATGTGCGGATTCCACATATTGGGCTTGCACCGTGAGTGTCGAGCAAGCCAATAGTAGTATTGTAATTTTTTTCATATCTTCACCACTTTGAAAGTTCGGAGCAAAGATACGAATAAGCGAGCGAATAAGCAATTAGGCAACGACCAAAACTCGTTTTGAGTAGTTGTCTTTGCTTATTCACCGCGAGCGAGAGTATCTAAACGACTTGTCGTAAAGGTACGAAAAAGCCACCGATAATGAGCACGTGTACGTGCGTTTCCCTACTAAAATATGTGTAAAGTAAGAAAAAAACATTAAATTTGCACCCAATTGGTACATCCTACCACTGAGGTGGTGCCTCAAGAACATAGGAACACACTACAATGGACAACATCATCGCACCCATCAGCAAGGCACTGCTCAAGGCCGAGCTCACCGAAGACAAACTCTTGCGCCACACCAACCGTGGCGGTAACGAACTCTATGTTATCGATGCCCACGACTCACCCAATGTGATGCAAGAGATTGGTCGCCTGCGTGAGGAAGCCTTCCGCGCTGGAGGCGGCGGCACAGGCATGAGTGTCGATATTGATGAGTTCGACACCATGGAGGTTCCCTACAAGCAGCTTGTCGTGTGGAACCCCGATGCCGAAGAGATTATCGGCGGCTACCGCTACATCCACGGTTCCGATGTGAAGTTCGACGACAAGGGCCAGCCCATCCTCGCCACCTCACACATGTTCCATTTCTCCGAGCAGTTCATCCACGACTACCTGCCCCGTACCCTTGAACTGGGCCGCTCGTTCGTTGCTATCGAGTACCAGTCATCCCGTGCCGGTACCAAGGGGCTCTTTGCCCTCGACAACCTCTTCGATGGCCTTGCTGCACTCACCGTGGTGCTCCCCAATGCCGAGTATTTCTTCGGTAAGATGACCATGTACCCCTCCTATGACCGCATGGCGCGTGACATGATTCTCTACTTCCTCGATAAGCACTTTGGAGACCGCCGCCACATGGTGAGCGCCTATCATCCTCTCTTCATCGAGCACAACCCCGCGCAGTTCCGTGAGCTCTTCGTGGAGTCCGACTTCAAGCTCGACTACCGCATCCTCAATGCCGAGGTGCGCAACCGCGGTTGCACCATCCCCCCCCTTGTCCACGCCTACATGAACCTCTCTCCCTCGATGCTCGTCTTTGGCACCGCCATCAACCATGAGTTTGGCGCTGTGGAGGAGACCGGCATCCTCATCAACATCAACGAGATGCACGAGGACAAGC
>JAZRFA010000143.1:0-15531 GCA_045661085.1 Bacteroidaceae bacterium | reverse complement strand
AGATGTTGCGCGCCATCTCGCTCAAGCATGCAAGCTCAGCGGGGATGTGCGACTTAACGTTCACCTCTTTCCAAGCAGGAACGTTTGAATTACTAACTTTAATTTTCATATCACAATAGTTAACTAATGATTGTTTCTATTCTAAAATGTCAACGGACAACAGACAACTGTCTACGGTCGACTCCGGATAGCGTCTGTTGTCTGTTGTCTATTGACCGTCAATCTTGCTCAAAGCAATATCGTATGCTTCGAGATAATATTTCACAAACTTATCCCAGAGCGCCTTCTTGGCAATGGCCGATGCGCGACGACGAAGGTCGGTAACCATCTTGTCATCCATCTTGGTGAAGGCGAAGATGGTGTTCTTGATTTCGTCGGCAGCCTCGTCCCAGTTGCTGTCGGTACGGTGCACTACCTTCACACCATCTTCGAGCTGGCTATACTCACCCTTGAGCGAGTTGGCCCAGAGACCGAAACCTGCGAGGTCGGTGGTGATGGTGGGCACGTGGAAGGCTACGCTCTCGAGCGGAGTGTAACCCCAAGGCTCATAGTATGAGGGATATACGGCGAGGTCATCACCGGGCAACAGGTCGTAGTAGGGCATGTTGAAGATGCCATCGTTGCCGTTGAGATAGCAAGGCACGAAGATCACCTTGACACGGCTGCTGGGGTCGTTGTTGAGACCGATGGCACGCATCATCGAGAGAGCCTTGTCATCGTCCATGTTGTAGAGTTCGTGGGTGATGACGGGAGTGTCAAGGGCAGTCACTGAGTGCAACGGACTCTCGAGACGCTCTTGAAGGTCCTTACGAGGGCCCTTAACCCAAGCGGGCACATTGATGAAGGCCAATACGTCGCGGTCGAGTGAGGGCTCGGCAGCGAGACGCTTCAATGACTCCAAAAGGATGTCGATACCCTTATTGCGAAACTCGTAGCGACCACCGGTAGATACGATGATGGTGTCGTCGGCAAACTGCTGACCAAGCAGGTGGCTGGCCACATTGAGCATCACCTTACGAGCCTCCTTGCGCTTGGCGGTGAAGGCTGCACCCTTGGGCACGAAGTCATCCTCGAAACCGTTGACAAGGATAACGTCGGCAGGCTTCTCGAGCAACTGTGTGCACTCTACGTCGGTGATTTCGCTCACGGTAGTGAAGCAGTCTACACGATGTGCCGTTTGCTTCTCGATAGAGTGCTTTGACTCCATGTTGAGCTCGCTGGCCATCTGGTCGCCATTGTAACCGCTCATGTAGTCGTAGAGGGGCTTCATATTACCCGCGATAGAACGACCGATAGAAGTTGCATGGGTGGTGAAGATGGTAGCGATAGAGGGAATCCAGTGCTTGAGGAACAATGCACCAAGACCGGTCATCCACTCGTGTGCTTGATAGATAACCTTGGGTGCCTCGGTCATCTTCTTGGCTTCCTTGGCAATCACATGATTATAATAGCTCTCGGCCACACGGGCTGCAGCGTATGAGAACATGCTGGCTTCGTCGTAGTCACCGTAGGCATGGAGCGAATCTACGCCAAAGAGATTCCAAGCCTCGGCATAGATGTCATTCTTTATATTATAATAAGGAGTAAAGTCCACCAATACGGCTACGGGCTCACCTGGGATGTTCCAACGTCCGATGCGAATGTCGATACCTTCTTCAGAAGCCTTCTTGCGCCATCCGGCAAGGAGTCGTTTGTCTTCCTTAAAGAGAGGATTTTCTGTTTCTTTCCAGAGATCGGGACCTATAAATACCAACCGGGCATTCGTCTGTGTCAGAATTGTCTTTGCCCTTGTAGAGAGTACGGTGTATATACCACCAACTTTATTACAAACCTCCCAACTCACTTCAAAAATATAGTCGGGAGTTTTCTTATTTACACTCATTACTAATACCTTTTTTCAAATTTGAAGTTGCAAAGGTACAAAAACATTAACGAATACAAAAAGAAAATAAGCGAATTATAACGTATTTTTTGCTTTATAGATGCAAAAGCAAATAAGACGCTGCATTTTGGAAGCCATAGATTACAACCACTGCCCTATCCCGCGCTGTGAAGCGATGAAAGCTCCTCCCACAAGACGGTTTCCGACATAGAACACAGCCGACTGCCCTGGGGTGACTGAGACAACCTCTTCATTGAATCGCACGAGCACACGACCATCATCCACCTCACGCACAATGCCACAAGGCACCGACTTGCTGCGGTATCGGATGCGGACGGACAGCTCTTCTTCTGCGGCAAAGCGCTCAGCATCGACCATTTTGAGTTGTTCTATAAGCATATGTCGCGTGGCGAGGTCGTGGACATCGCCCAGCATCACAGTATTCTTGTCGGGGTTGAGCTTGAGCACATAGGCTGGCTTGCCGAGTGCAATGCCAAGTCCTTTTCGCTGACCGATGGTGTAGTAAGGATAGCCCTGATGAGTTCCCAATGTGCGGCCTGCACTATCAACAAACTTGCCCTGCCCCACCCGATCATCTATCTCGGGACAATGCTTGCGCAGGAAGTCTCGATAGTCATTCTCGACGAAACACACCTCCATACTCTCGCCCTCCTTGGCTTTGAGCGCAAAGTCTTTATCGGCAAGGAATTGGCGCACGTCGGGTTTCCTCCATCCACCCAACGGAAAGATGCAGCGTGCCAGCACCTCTTGACCGAGCCCCCAAAGGAAGTAACTTTGGTCTTTCTGCGGGTCATCGCCTGTAACGATATAGTGATATCCTCCTTCGCAGATGGTTTGCACGTAATGTCCTGTGGCTATGTACGCACAATCTAATCGGTCGGCCCACTCGGTGAGCACACGAAACTTGAACAGAGGGTTACACATAACGCAAGGGTTAGGCGTACGCCCCTGCATATACTCGTCGATAAAGTATTGCACTATCTTTTGACGGAATCCCTCGCGCTCATCGGCCACATGATGCTCAATACCGAGACGATTGGCCACTTCACGCGCCTCAGCGATAAATCGCGGCATACCCTCATGGTCGAGTTGCGAGGCGAGGTCAAAGACACGCATAGTGACACCCACCACCTCATAGCCCTGTTCCTGAAGCATGAGGCAGGCAGCGGTACTATCGATACCTCCACTCATCCCGATGAGTACGCGACGATTATTCATTGCAAAGGTATTTACCATCGGTCCAACGATAAGTGAGCTCCTTGTTCACGTAGGATGACACCTCCTCCCTATCCTCCTTGGAGAGGTAGTCCATAGCAGTGAGCACACATTGCAATTCTGTGCTTTCGATACACAAACGATAGGTACGGAAGAAGATATCCAGCTTACTCCATACCCGCGCCGCCGAGTCGCTCTGCTGAGTAAAACGAAAGTCCTCGATGCGTGGTTCAACGAAATATTGTGTGACGTCCATCGGCCGCCACTCAGCATCGAAGAAAGCGATGCGGCTATCATCCACGGCCGCCTTCACCGTGGTCACCATACACAGTACATCGGTACTGTCATTTACAGGAAGTAGTTTCATAGCCACATCGGTGCTGGTAGTATATTTTATCTGTACGAAATCGTCGGTCAACGTATTCATGCACGAGCTTCCATCCATACGATTGGTCACCACGGCCGCCATCTGCGCATCATAAAAGTCAATAAAGTCCATCCTATGGTTCTTGGTGAGCAGAGGCATCACCGAATCGGGCATAGACACCAACCACTGTCGCATCGGGGTACGGGCAGAGACCTGAGAAAGGGCTACAAACAATAGTAGCAAAGAATATACTATGCGTTTCATAATTAAAACTGCGTTCTCAATCCATAGACGTGGGGCAATGCGGTAAGAGCATTCTTGAGCTGACTAATATCGTTATGCGAGTGCACAAATACCTCAAAGTCGGTCGACACGATGTCATCCTCAATCGTCGAGTGTAGGTTACCGAGGCTCAGCCCCATTTTCTGTGACACAAGCGATACGATGGTTAGCAGTAACTGGTCTTTGTTGACCGACTCTACGTGGAACTGCACGGGGAACGACATCTGCTCGAACTCGCGCATATCGACCTCCTTTTCTATACTGTCACCAGCCTCGGCAGCCATCGAGATGGCCTTACGGCAGTGGCACTGGTGCACCTCGATGCGCCCGTCGGGGAGGCGGAAGCCGATAACCTCGTCGCCAAAGATAGGTTTACAATTAGGACAAAGCACCAGATCGCCCATCTTGACAGGGTTCTTGTGCAAGTGCTTACGTATGCCCACGCGTGCCTTGTAGGTGACGACATGATCGAGCCACGAAGCATCAATCGAGGGCACCTCATCGGTACCTATACGTACACGGTCGCCCTTCTGCAACTTGGTCTTCACCGAGCACAGTTTGTCGTTGATGACGGCAAACTTCATCTGCTCGCCCACCTTATTGTGTATCTCGAAAGCAAAGTCAATGGCTGTAGAGCCTTTGGGCAGCACTACCATCTTGCCTTGAGGAGTAAACACATAGATATCATCTTCGTAGAAGGTTGAGCGCACATCCTCCATGAATCCACCGCTCTTACCCTGATCGGCCAATTCCTTCAGCACACGACGGAAGTTGTCGAGCCAACGCTCCACATTACGCTCACGTCCGATGAGACAGCCATGATTCGATATCTCCCTCATATCCGTAGAAGCGATGTGCACCTCCATCCAGCGTCCCTCGTTACCCATGAGCTTACAGTGTAGGCTGCGGTAATTGTTGTCTTTCGGCACATCGAGGTAGCTATTCATGCTGCTGGGCTTCTCAGAATAGATGTTCGTAATGAGCGAATATATAAGCAATGCCACCTCCTTCTCGTTCATCTCCAGTTCGCGCCAATTGTCGTAGTTGATGTGCACGATGCGTATGTGCTCCACCTCGTTCAGCGAAATGCTATCCTCCTTCACCTTGGCCCAGATGGAATAGGCCGAACGCGGCTCACACACCACTGTAGCATTGATGCCGCGCAGTACCAGCACCTCACGTATGGGTTTCATCCACGCCTCGGCTGCTGCAGCATGCTCCTCCACATAGCGTGAGATATAACCTTTCACCTCCTCATACTCATTGGGCTGTCGGTAGCGGAACGAGAGGTTCTCAAGCTCCGTCTTAATCTGATATAGTCCTAAGCGGTTAGCTAGGGGCGCATAGAAGTAGTCGGTCTCAGAAGCAATCTTCAATTGCTTGTGCGGCAGCATCGACTTGAGCGTACGCATATTGTGCAAGCGGTCGGCAAGTTTAATGAGCAGCGCGCGTATGTCGTAGTGGATAGACTGTAGCATCTGCTTGTAATTATCCACCTGCAGGGAGGTCTCATAGTGCTTTTTCTTCTTCTTGGTAACCACGTTAACCAGCGTGGCCACATCATCGCCAAACATCTCGCGCAGCTCCTTCACCGTGTGGTCGGTATCCTCCACCACATCGTGCAGCAATGCCGCGCAGATGGGCTCAGCACCAAGGCCAATTTCATTAGCCACAATCATAGCCACCGCTATGGGATGCAATATGTAGGGCTCGCCACTCTTGCGGCGCTGGGGGCGGTGTGCCTCCTCGGCCAACGCATAGGAACGATGCACGAGGTCAATCTCCTCGCTCGTGAACCTTCGTTTCTCGACACAAGCAAAGAGTTCGTCCCTTGCATCCGTCACCATCTTGTCATAGTCTACCATAGTCGCTTTCTTTTTAGAAGACGAAGACAAAAGTAATAATTTATTTCATTAAGGTGTATAAGAAATAGTAAAAAATTCTTTATCTTCACTCGCTGTATAATTGCAAGGCTTGCATTACGTTCGCTCAATGGCATTATTCTGCGACAGGGCGCACCGAATGACCGAGATTACGAACGAGTACCATCCGCTATAGCCCGAAGAGAAACCGAAGTAACAAGCGTATTCGCTATCGGTAGTCGCAAGCACAAAAACCGGACAAAGGCTTTTGAAAAATTGCAGAAAGTTTTTCCCAAACGGACAAATCTTTTTAAAAAGATTTTCAGAACCTTTCCATAATTTGGAGAGCACATAATTTTAACTATGCATAAGACCTACGACACCTCGAAATAAAAAATAAAAGATTTTATTTTGTTCTCCTCTCAGCTTGTTGTACCTTTGTACATAAACAAGAGAAGCACGCGCAAGCAATGAATCAATCGACACGTCGTAATCCATGGGCATGGGTACCATCACTCTATCTGGCTGAAGGGTTGCCCTACACCATCGTCATCACCTTATCGGTAGTGATGTACAAGCAGTTGGGACTTAGCAATGCTGAAGTTGCCTATTACACAGGATGGTTCTACCTTCCATGGATCATTAAACCGCTGTGGAGTCCCTTCGTAGACCTGTTACGCACCAAGCGGTGGTGGATAGTGACCATGCAGCTGCTCATGGGAATGGGTATGGCGGGCATCGCCTTCACATTACCTATGGCAAGCTACTTGCAATGGACACTGGCGATCTTCTGGCTCATGGCCTTTAGCTCGGCTACACACGATGTGGCTGCCGACGGATTCTATATGATGGCACTTGACGAAGGGCAGCAATCGTTCTTCGTAGGCATACGTAGCACCTTCTACCGCCTCGCCACATTGGCCGGTCAGGGCGGATTATTGATTGTGGTCGACTGGCTCTTGCACCACTATAGCGACAATGTACAGCAGGCTTGGACTGAGGCCTTCTATGGTGTGGCAATGCTCTTCATTGTCGTTGGCGTGTATCATGCATGGATGCTACCCCACCCTAAAACAGACAGATTGCGTGACTTTGCCACACGTGACCTTATGAAGGAGTTTGCCCACACGTTTATCACCTTCTTCAAAAAGGAGGGTGTGGTGCCGGCACTGCTCTTCATGTTGCTATTCCGCTTCCCCGAGGCACAATTGGGCAAGATGAGTATTCCCTTCCTCATGGATCCCCTGACCGAAGGAGGGCTGGGACTCACTCTTGAACAGATAGGTATCATACAGGGTACGTTGGGCCCCATAGGACTGACGCTCGGCGGTATCCTTGGCGGTATGTGTATCTCACGAGGAGGACTCAAGCGTTGGCTGTGGCCCATGGTGTGGGCGATATCGTTGCCCGACATCGTATACGTTTACCTCAGCTATACACAGCCAAGCAACTTGTATCTCATATCGTCCTGCCTTTTCATCGAGCAGTTTGGCTATGGGTTCGGCTTCACGGCCTATATGCTGTTCCTCATCTACTATGCACGCGGCACGCATGAAACTGCTCACTATGCCATTGCCACGGCCTTTATGGGAGCAGGTATGATGCTGCCCGGTATGCTGTCGGGAGTATTGCAAGAGATGATGGGATACCAAGGATTCTTCATTTGGATTATGGCATGCTGTGCGGTAACATTCTTCGTTTCGGCATTCTTGAAGATTGACAAAGACTTTGGTAAAAAATAAGACACGGGAATCTATGAAAAACGCCATGATATTTGCAGCCGGACTCGGCACACGGCTTAAGCCCTACACCGACCACTGCCCCAAAGCCATGGTAGAGGTGGATGGAAAGCCAATGATAGCACATCAGTTGCTACGATTGCGAGATGCAGGTTTTAATCGAGTAGCTATCAACGTGCATCACTATGCCAAGCAGATTATCGACTATGTGACGGCCAACAACGGATTCGGACTCGACATAGCCTTCTCTGACGAGCGAGGTCAGTTGCTCGACACGGGTGGAGGTATACGCAAGGCACTGCCATTGTTCGATACCAATAGCCCCGTATTAATACACAATGTGGACATCTTCTCCAATGCCGACCTTACCGCACTCTACGAAGACCACGTGAACGATGGAGCCGATGCGTCACTTCTGGTGAGCGAACGCACCACCTCGCGCTACTTCGTCTTCGACAACAAGAACACACTTGTGGGATGGAAGAACCTACAGACGGGCGAGGTGCGTACCTCTTACGATGAGTTGAAGCCCGCACTGGAGCGCCTTACCGAAGATAACGAGCAGCATCGCTTGCGCGCATTCTCGGGCATACACGTCATCTCTCCCACCCTCTTCCCTTTGCTTGAGAAGCAGGGCGAGGTGTTCTCTATCACCAACTTCTATTGGCAGAACTCGCTACACCAGTACATCCGCTGCGTGGAGGCACCCAAGGATTTCCAATGGGTTGACGCAGGCAAGCCCGAAGCCTTGAAAAGAGCGGAGGAGATAATATTGAAAACCTTTTAACAATAAAGCCTAAAAATGAAAAAGATTTTATGGATATTTCTGATTTGTTGCACGTTCTGTTCTTGCAGCATGGTATTGAGCATCCTTACTGGTACTCACGTAGAATCACAGACCTGCTACACCTGCCATGGTGACGGGAAATGTAATCTGTGTAATGGAGGCGGCTCGAAACTCGTCGTTGAAGGTTCGACGCCTAAAAGCGTCAAATGCTCCAACTGCTCCGGTAAGGGTAGATGCCCTGCGTGTGGAGGCACAGGAACCACCTACGCTTTCGAAGGGCTAAACCATTATTAAGTAGGGGAAGCAAAAAAATATTCAAGCAGGCTTGATATTATTTCGCTCGCTTTTCGTACCTTTGTTTCAATTTTAATGCGATTCAGAATGACTGAAAAGAAAATACCCAGCGAACTCGGCACACGCCCGGTAGGCGAACTACTGAAGCAGTATGCAGTGCCAGCCATCATCGCCATGCTGGCCTCATCGCTCTACAACATCGTGGACAGCATCTTCATCGGACACGGAGTAGATGCCATGGCCCTCTCGGGCCTGGCTGTGACCTTCCCGCTGATGAACATCTCCACCGCCTTCGGCGCCATGGTGGGCATGGGTTCGTCGACGCTCATCTCGGTGAAGCTGGGGCAGAAGGACTACAAGATTGCCGAGAAGATACTGGGCAATGCCGTAGTAATGAACGTTGTGATGGGTGTTGTATTCGCCGTCGTGGCCTTGATTTTCCTCGATCCCATCCTTTACTTTTTCGGAGCGAGCGAAACCTCTATCAGTTATGCACGAGAGTATATGCAGATAATCCTGCTGGGCAATATCATCACCCACATGTACTTCGGCTTCAACGCCCTGCTGCGTGCCATGGGGCATCCCAAGATGGCCATGAAGGCCACCATTGCCACGGTGATTATCAATACCATACTCGACCCACTGTTCATCTTCGATACCATCGACCTCGGCTTCGTCCAGTTTAGCGGAGCCGGATGGGGCATACGTGGTGCCGCCATCGCCACTGTGCTGGCACAATGTATCTCGCTCGTATGGCAGGTGCGTGTGATGAGCGACAAGCGCGAACTCATCCACTTCAAGCGCGGAATTTATCGACTGAATAGCTATATCGTAAAAGAGGTGCTCACCATCGGTCTGTCGCCATGTCTGATGAATTTGGCCTCGTGCTTCGTGGTCATCTTCATCAATCGTGGGCTGGCTAATTATGGCGGCGACTATGCGGTGGGCGCCTACGGTATAGTGCACAAGATGACCTTCATCTTCGTGATGATTGTGATGGGATTCCAGCAAGCCATGCAGCCCATTGCGGGATACAACTATGGTGCCAAGGCCTACGACCGCGTGACCAAAGTGTTGAAGATTACCATCGCCCTGGCTACGGGAGTGACCACATTGGCCTTTGTGATAGGCGAATTCTTCCCCGGACATGTAGCACGTGTCTTCACATCTGATGCAAAGATGATCGAGATGGCCGCAGTGGGCATGCGCTATAACTGCCTGCTGTTCCCCATCGTGGGCTTCCAAATGGTTACGGGAAGTTTCTTCCAGAGCATTGCCCAACCCGGCAAATCCATCTTCCTGTCGCTGAGCCGCCAATTGTTGTTCCTCGTACCGTTCATCATCATCTTCCCCCATTTCTGGGGCATCAATGGTGTGTGGATGAGTCTTCCTGCATCGGACCTCGTATCATCGGTCATCTCAGCTTGCCTGTTGGGACATTATTTCAAGAAACATAAGATGTAATGAATTTTGAACTATGAATAAGAAGTTTGTCATCAATATCGGCCGACAACTCGGTAGTGGCGGACGTAGCATCGCAGCCATCTTGGCAAAGCACTATGGCATCACAGCCTATGACCGTAACCTCATTGAATTGGCAGCCAAGGAGAGTGGCCTCAGCCAAGAGTTTTTCGAGAATGCCGACGAGAAGAAGTCTCACGGTTTCTTCCACTCTATCTTCTCGAACCGCGCAGCTGCCAATGCCCTTGGAGGCGGTGACTCATACTTGAGTAACGACGCCCTATTCAAGGTGCAAAGTGACATCATACGCGACCTTGCCGAGCGCGAGTCGTGCATCTTCGTCGGACGTTGTGCCGACTACATCTTGCGTGACCACCCATGCCACATCAACCTCTTCTTTACCGCCAACCTTGAAGACCGCATAGCACGTATGGCAAACGAAAAGGGTATCACTGTCGAGCAGGCCGAGGAACTCATCGAGAAGACCGACCGACGCCGTGCCGACTACTACAACTACTATAGCGGCAAGACCTGGGGTGCTGCCAAGAGCTACGACCTATGCATCAACACCTCGCACCTCGGCTTTGAGGGCACAGCAAAGATGCTTATTGAATATATTGAATCAAGAATGGGGACCCTACCCCTTACCCCTCCCTCTACGGAGGAGAGTAGATAGAACTCCTCATTTCGCCCGAGTCCCCTCCCTACAGGGAGGGTTAGGGTGGGTCTCCAATTATGAAGCGCATCGGACTTCTTTCAGACACCCACGGCCATTGGGACGAACGCTACGAACGGCACTTTGCCGAATGCGATGAGGTGTGGCATGCGGGAGACATAGGTTCGCTCGAGGTGGCCGAGCGGTTCGAGGCCTTCAAGCCCTTCCGTGCTGTCCATGGCAATATCGACGGGCGCGACATCCGCCTGCGCTATCCCGAGGTAAACCGCTTCACTATCGAGGGTGCCGACGTGCTCATCAAACACATTGGCGGATACCCAGGCAACTACGATGCATCGATACGGGGTATGCTACGAGCAGACCCTCCTACCCTCTTCATCAGCGGTCATTCGCACATCCTCAAGGTAATGCACGACCGCACGCTCAACACCCTGCACATGAACCCCGGTGCTGCAGGCATACACGGCTTTCACAAGGTGCGCACCCTCTTGCGCTTCACTGTCGACAACGGCACATTCAGCGACCTCGAGGTGATAGAGTTGGCCGAATAATTGAGGAAACACAAATCTCTACCACAGATCACATTTATTCTATATCTCCACTGTGAACCGTGTGCATCCCTCTACGGACGCCACGCTCAGCGTGCCGCGGTGCAGACGCACAATCTGGCGCGACAGGGCAAGGCCGATGCCCGAGCCCTGTGGCTTGGTGGTGAAGAAGGGGATGAATATCTTCTCCTGCACCTCGGGCAGTATGCCGGGACCATTGTCAGTCACGTGCAGACAGTAGCGCCCCGTGGCTTCATCTATGCTGTCGGTGAGTGTCACCACGGCATCCGATGTGTGGGCGCAGGCTTCGGTAGCGTTCTTCAGCAGATTGATGAGCACCTGCTCCATCTGTGTGCGGTCTATATGTAGTAGCCTGTCGGGGTGTTGCAACGCAAAGCGGTAGGTGATGTGCTCCGTGGAGATGAAGAGCGGCATCAGTGCGTTCACCAGCTCCTCAGCTTTCACATCGCTGCATAGGGGCTGCGGCACGAGCGCCACCTTACGGTAGTTTTTCATGAACTCCAGCAGTCCGCCACTGCGGCGATGGATGGTCTGCAGGCCTTGGCGCAGAAGGGCGGTGGACTCAGTGCTCTCGGTTTTCTCGGAGAACTCCGACGAACTCAACTCCTCCGGCAAATACTCCTCCAGCGTCTCCGACAATGAGATGATAGGTGTCAGCGAGTTCATGATCTCGTGCGTCAGCACACGGATGAGCTTCTGCCACGATTCCATCTCGTTCTCCTCCAGCACCTCGCGAATGTTGCGTATACTATATATATGTAGTGTGCGCTGCCCCGTGGAGTATATGCTCACGCTAGCCACGAGGTGTGCCTCGTCGGCTGTTCCCTTGCGCAAGTGCAGCTGCGCAGTGTGTCCCGGGCGCATCAGTCGCAGTGTGTCGGGCAGTGCGGAGTCCAGTGTGTCCAGCTCATCGATGTGGCGTGGCACATAGTCGAGCAGCAGCTGGGTAGTGGCGCAGTTGGCCCACTCCACACTGCCCTCGGGCGTAGCCACGATGAGTGCCGTGTCAATATTCCCCAACAGGGCCTCCAGATAGCTCCGCTGGGCCTGCACCTCCATCTCGCGCTGTTTGTAGCTGTCCACGATGCCGTTGATGCTACGTGCCAGAGCATCGATGTCTGCCGACCTCCTGTTTGTTTCGCTGAAGGCTATCGAGTAGTCCTTTGCGCTGAGGCTCTCCAGTAACAGCTGCATCATACGGTAAGCACGGCGGTTCTCAGCCCATAGTATGCTTACGGCAGCCATCACGCCCAGTGCGCCGAAGACCGTCGTCACGTAGAGTTCCCTGCCCCAGGCCCATACGCCCAGCAGCATCGATGCCATCAGTAGCGCGATGGCCAGCAGTGTCGTTCCTCTTTTCATAGTCCGTACTTCTCCATCTTACGATACAGCGCATAGCGCGTGATGCCCAGCAGCTCGGCTGCGCGGTTGATGTTTCCTTCGGCTGTGCGTAGGGCCTCGGCTATGGCCGTGCGCTCCAGTTGTTCCAGGTTGAGTGTGGCCGTCTGCACCTTGCGTGCAGCAGGTGTGGGGCGCAGGGCAAAGAGCTGTGCGCCCAGCGTGCGGCGGTCGCTCAGGATCACGGCCCGCTCCACGGCGTGCTGCAGCTCGCGCACATTGCCTGGCCACGTGTAGCGCATCAGCTTCTCGCGTGCCTCGGCATTGAGTCCGTCCACCTCCTTGCGGTATTTCCTTTTATATAGATCCACGAAATAGTCGGCCAGCAGCAACACGTCGTTGCCTCGCTCCCTGAGCGGCGGTATGTGCAGTTCGATGGTGTTGATGCGATAGAGCAGGTCCTGCCGGAAGGTGCCCTCGGCTACACGCTCGTGCAGCGGACTGTTGGTGGCACAGATGAGACGCACATCGATGCGCTGCTCCTTGGTGGAGCCAATGCGTGTGAACACCCCCTTCTCGATGGCACTCAGCAGCTTGGCCTGCAGTGGCATCGACAGGTTGCCTATCTCATCAAGGAAAAGCGTACCGCCCGAGGCCACCTCCATGCGTCCCGCCTTGGCTGTGCGGGCATCGGTGAAGGCTCCCTTCTCGTAGCCGAAGAGCTCGCCCTCGAAGAGCGACTCGGGTATGCTGCCCAGATCTATCGTCACCAGCGGATGTGCCGCACGTGCCGAGTAGCCGTGCAGGGCACGCGCCACGAGGTCCTTGCCCGTACCGTTCTCGCCCAGGATGAGGATGTTGGCATCGGTCTGCGCCAGACGCTCCACCATATCCATCAGCTGCACCATAGCTGCCGACCGCCCTATGATGGGTGGCACGGCGCTCTGTGCCATCGTGCGCATCTGCTCCTGCAGCGAGGCCTTCTCGCGCCGCGCCCTACTCAGCTTGGCTGCTGCGGTGAGCGTGGCCACCAGCTTCTCGTTCTCCCACGGCTTGGCCACAAAGTCTGTGGCGCCTGCCTTGATGGCTGCTATGGCCTTGTCCATATCCGAGTAGGCCGTCATCATCACCACCACCGCTTCGGGGTCGCGAGCCAGGATGCCCTGCAACACCTCCATGCCCTCCTGTCCGCTGCTGGCGTCACGGCTGAAGTTCATGTCGAGCAGTATCACCTCGGGGACATCTGTGGCCATAAAGTGGGCTATGCGCTCGGGCGTGGTGCTCACCTTCACCTTCTCAAAGTGCGGCTTCAGCAGCAGGTTCAGCGCGAAGAGCACATCTTCATTGTCATCTACGATGAGTATCGTTCCGTATTTCATATTGTACATCTTTTAAGTAGTCATATGGATTGCAGCCCTTATGATTTTCTCTTCAAAGTTTCTTTTCTCGCAGAACGTTTATGTTATCTCACGCAGACGTCGCAGACTTACGCAGACCCTTGCGAGTCGCTATCGCCCTCGCTTACCATCCGGCTGAAAACACTCGGCATAGCCGACAGCTGCAAGCGATAGCAATGCAGCCCATTCTGTGTAAGTCTGCGGATTTTGCGTGAGACCTAATCTTCTCTGCGCAATCTATAGATTGTTTACAACTCGCTTGATGCCCTGCATAATATCAGTGACATTGAAATTGATGAGCAGCCCGAGGCGTTTGTCCATAAGTCTGAGATAGGTGAGCAACTGCTTGTGGTGCACAGGCTTTAGCTCCTCCACCGACTTAAGCTCTACGATGATTTGGTTGTCGACAAGGAGATCAAGACGCAATCCCTCACCGATGTTCACACCTTTGTAGCTCATTTCCACCCCTACTTGTGACTGCACGGGAATGCCTGCGAGGTTCAGTTCATGCACAAGAGCTTTCTCGTAAGCAGATTCAAGTAGCCCTGGGCCAAGCGTCTTGTACACCTCCATAGCTGAACCTATGATTTTGTATGAGAGGTCATTTAGAGAGTTCATTTCCATCATTTCTTATATACCGCAAATGTAGTGAATATTTTTTAGTTTGTAGCACAGAATATATTTCTCACACAGAGTCTTTCCTTTTTTGTTACGTAAACACTCGATGCAGCCATTCTGCGAATTCTGCGTAGTCTGCGTGAGGCCAAGAGAACACTCGGCGTAGCCGACAGCTGCAGGCAATAGCGATGCAGCCATTCTGTGTAAGTCTGTGCAGTCTGTGTGAGACATAAAATCATCTGTGTGAGGTCATTCTCCGCTGCAAAGATAATCATTATTCCCATACGCCGTATGTGCGAAATCGCACTTTATTCGTGCGAATACGCACAGATTGTTCAAAGGCTTAAAGACATTATCTCTCACGAAACCAACGTCTTAACCGTTTGGCACGCTTTTTGAAGCAATAACAGCAGATTCTAAATACAAACATCAGTAAAGACATACCATTATGATCAAGACAGAAAACCTACAGAAACATTTCCGTACGGAAGAGGTAGAGACCCGCGCTCTGCGCGGCGTGAACATCGAAGTGAGCGAAGGCGAGTTTGTCGCCATCATGGGCCCCTCGGGCTGCGGCAAGTCCACCCTGCTCAATGTCCTCGGCCTCCTCGACAACCCCACCTCAGGCACCTACCACCTGCAGGGCACCGATGTCAGTGCTCTGAGCGAGGATGACCGCACCCGTCTGCGCCGTGGCATCATCGGCTTCGTATTCCAGAGCTTCAACCTCATCGACGAGCTTAACGTACGTGAAAACATCGAGCTACCTCTTTTATATATGGGCGTGCCCGCTTCCGAGCGCGGTCCGCGCATCAATGAGGTGATGGAGCGTATGGGCATCAGCCACCGCTCACACCACTATCCCAACCAGCTTAGCGGCGGACAGCAGCAGCGTGTAGCCATAGCTCGCGCCGTGGTCACGCGCCCCCGTCTCATCCTTGCCGACGAGCCCACTGGTAACCTCGACTCCACCAACGGACGCGAAGTGATGGCTCTCCTGCGCCAGCTCAACGAAGGCGGCAC
>JAZRFA010000142.1:0-4740 GCA_045661085.1 Bacteroidaceae bacterium | reverse complement strand
TACCTTGAGTTCAAGTTTGTTCATACTGCTATAACAAACCAAACGCAAAGTTAGCGTATTTTTTTTAATGAGCCAATTATTTGCAATAACATAAAAAATCTGTACTTTTGCATGAAGAATGCAAAGACAAGCTGCACTCATTCGAAATAATACACGTTTTCACTCGTTTGCGTTATCTTTGCGTTAGAATCACAGAGAAAGCAGTTGGACGGTCTGTCGCTTGCTCCCTTGAGGAGTATGAGGAAAGTCCGGGCAACACAGAGCATCCCGCTTGTTAATGTGCAAGGTGTCGGTGACGGCAGGGTTGACGTAGAAGAGAATACCCGCCCCGTTCAGACGAGGTAAGGGTGAGAAGGTGGGGTAAGAGCCCACCAGTCGGGATGGTGACATCCTGAGCTGTGCGTTCCGGGAGTTGCAAGGTCATGTATACCGGTGCTTGAGGGCTGCTCGCCCGAGCCGGAGGGTAGACCGCTATAGCCTGCTGGCAACAGTAGGCACAGATAAATGACAGACGCTGCACGACATTCGCGCGCAAGCAAGAATGTAGCAGTACAGAACCCGGCTTACAGGCCAACTGTTTTCTTTTTTTCTTTGACAACGGACAACAGACAACGGACTACGGACTACGTACAGGAGGCGATACTCCGGAGGCAGACTTTCGTCTGTTGTCCGTTGTCTATTGTCAAACAAAAAGAATATGAAAGAGAAAATCAAACAGCTCGTACACTTCTTCACCCGTTCCTTGTGGCGAGTGACGGAGGACGACGTCAGCCGTAGCCGATACACCAGCTACAACCTGATGAAGATTATCATCCAAACCATCAAGTGCTTCATCAAGGATCGTGTGTGGATACGCGCTGCCGCTCTATCCTACACTACCCTATTCTCTATCATCCCCATCCTGGCCCTGCTCTTTGCCATCGCCAAGGGCTTCGGGTTCTCGAACCTTATGGAGCGGTTCTTGCGCGACGGGAGCGTTGCCAACGGTACTGTAGATACGGTGATGAACTTCATTGACAATTATCTGGAATATGCCAAGAGCGGCGTGTTCATCGGTGTCGGTGTAGCTATGCTGCTCTGGGCCATCATCAACCTGGCTGACAGCATCGAGAGCAACATGAATGCCATCTGGGATGTGAAGAAGCAACGGTCATACTTCCGCAAGCTGACCGACTACATGGCACTGTTCATCGTGTTTCCCCTCGTCATCATCCTTTATGCCAGTGTCAGCATCTTCATAACAACGATATATGAGCGCTTGGCAGAGTATTTCCTCATCAGTTCGTTTGTGCACATCTGTATCAAGGTGGCACCCTACCTGCTCTCGGGACTTATCATGACGGGGCTGTTCCTTTTCATCCCCAACACGAAGGTGCGCTTCAAGAATGCCTTCATCCCCGGTATGATCACGGGTATCGTGTTCCAGGCATTCTTGTACATATACATACAGATACAGATGTCGGTATCGAGCTATAACGCCATCTATGGTTCGTTTGCCATCATCCCGATGTTCATGTTGTGGGCCGACATCTCGTGGAGCATCATCCTCTTCGGTGTGGAGATGAGCTATGTGAGCCAAAACATCGAACTATACAACTTCGGCCAGGAGGTCGACAATGTAAGCCGCCGTTACCACGACTTCCTTTGTGTGGTGGTGATGTCGCTCATATGCAAGCGCTTCGAGGAGGGTGGCGAACCATACACCGCAAGCGAGCTCTCCGATGCCGGCGAGATTCCCATACGTCTCACCAACCGTCTGCTCGACGAGTTGGAGGAGGCTGGCCTCATCCGCGGATTCAGTTCCGATGCCAAATCCGAGATTGAGCATTTCTTGCCCGCAATGGCCATCAGCAAGCTCTCCGTAGGCCGACTGCTCTCTACCCTTGAGAGCCACGGATGCGAGGACTTCAAGATTGATCATACCAAAGAGTTCGGCAACCAATGGGAAGCCTTCATCGGCCACAAGCAGGAGATGTATGCCAAGACCAACGAGATATTGCTAAAAGATTTATAAAACCTCTTTGTCATCCAGAGCAAAGCGAAGGATCCCGCGCAAGTACTTAGCCAGGGCACTTTGCGAGATTCTTCACTACGTTCAGAATGACATTCTAATTACAAGAACATGGATATAGTAAATAGATTTCTGCGCTACGTGCGCATAGACACCCAGTCGGCCGAAGATGCCGGAGTAACACCCAGCACCCCCGGGCAGATGGAGTTTGTGAAGATGCTCCGCACTGAGCTCGAAGCGATGGGACTCGAAGAGATCACCCTCGACGAGCATGGCTACCTCTTCGCCACACTACCAGCTAACATTACACGCAACGTGCCCACCATCGGATTCATCGCTCACGTAGACACCAGTCCTGACGTGACAGGAAAGGATGTCAATCCCCGCATCGTAGAGAACTATAACGGTACCAACATCACGCTCTCCGCGGATGATAATACCATACTCTCCACGACCGAGTTCCCCGAGTTGTTGCGCTATATAGGCGACGACCTCATCGTCACCGATGGGCACACCCTTCTCGGAGCCGACGACAAGGCTGGAGTAGCCGAAATCATGTCGGCCATTGCCTACCTGCAGGCACATCCCGAGATTGAACACGGCAAGATTCGCGTAGGTTTCAACCCCGATGAAGAGATTGGCCTCGGCGCACATAAGTTCGACGTAGATCTCTTTGGTTGCGACTGGGCCTACACCATGGATGGTGGTGAGGTAGGCGAGCTCGAATACGAGAACTTCAATGCCTCATCGGCACGCATCACCATCAATGGGCGCAACGTGCACCCTGGCTATGCCAAGGACAAGATGCTCAACTCCATGCGCGTGGCTGCCGAATTCATCGGTATGCTCCCCAAGAACGAAGTACCCGAGTGTACGACGGGCTATGAAGGATTCTTCCACCTCGTGGGTATGAAGGGAGGCGTAGAGCAGACAACCCTCACCTACATCATCCGCGACCATAGCGCCGAGATTATGGCCAAGCGCAAGGAGCTACTCCAGCGTTGCGTGAAGACCTTGAACGAGAAATATGGCTCCGACATCGTCAGCATCGAGCTTGCCGACCAATACAAGAACATGCGTGAGGTGATAGAGCCCATGATGTATGTCATCGACATCGCTTGCCAAGCCATGCGCGAGGCCGACGTAGAACCCAAGATCAAGCCCATCCGTGGCGGTACCGACGGTGCACAGCTCTCCTTCAAGGGACTCCCCTGCCCCAACATCTTTGCCGGTGGCGTCAACTTCCATAGCCGCTACGAGTTCGTCCCCGTAGGCTCCATGAAGAAGGCCATGATGACCATCGTCAAGATTGCCGAGATTGTGGCAAAGAGATAAAGATGATTACAAATACCCAAATAGAAAGGAGTGAGAATTCATCGATTCCCACTCCTTTTTTTATTCTTACAACAATCACTTCACACCATAACAATCATCAATGCGTGAACCACGTAGGAAGTCGCCTATACCCATACGTTTCTTACCAGCCAGCTGAAGAGTACGGATACTGAGAGCTCCATCAGCAGCATAGATATATAGATAGCTCTTTCCATCAGTTTCGATTGCGCCACAAGAATATGGTTCCACCGAATCTTCAACCATAACGGCCTCATAGATCTTTAGCACCGTCTCTGCACCATCAGGAGCCACGAGTGTAGTCCACGCTGCAGGATAGGGAGAGAGTCCACGAATAAAGTCATACACCTGCTTGGCCGAGCGATTCCAATCAATCATACAAGTCTCCTTGAAGATTTTAGGCGCAGGACGCAGTTCCTCGTCAGTCATCATCATCTCCTGCGGAGTAGCCTGGGCACTGCCATCGATGATGGCATCCACCGTCTCACACACCACACCACCACCAAGCAGCATAAGGCGATCGTGCACGTCACCCACACAATCAGTATCGCTTATAGGCACGCGCACTTGACGTATCACAGCGCCCGTATCAATCTCGTGCTTGAGGAAGAAGGTCGTCACACCTGTCTCGGTATCGGCATTGATCACAGCCCAGTTGATAGGAGCAGCACCACGATATTGAGGAAGGAGCGAAGCGTGCAGATTGAAGGTACCAAGAGGAGGCATTGACCACACCACCTCAGGAAGCATACGAAATGCCACAACAATCTGAAGGTCTGCCTGCAGAGAGCGAAGCTCTTCAATAAAAGCCTCATCTTTCAGTTTTTCAGGCTGAAGTACACGCAAGCCATGCTCCACGGCATATTGCTTCACCGGCGTGGGCTGCAATACGCTACCATGACGTCCTACGGCCTTGTCAGGACCTGTCACCACACCCACTACATTGTAGCCACCCTCAACGAGACAACGCAGACTCTCAACTGCAAAGTCGGGAGTTCCCATATATACGATTCGTAAACTTTCCTTGGTCATATTCTTAGGGATTCTTTCATTACACAAGACAAAAATAGACATAATCTCCGTGATAGCCAAGAAAACGACTTAAAAGCCCAACCACAAACAATAAAAAAGAGTAAAAAACTTTGCCATTCAAGATAAAAGCAGTACCTTTGCCAACCGAAAACCATTACACCTTATTGTTACCAGCAATAAAAAGAGTAATAACTATTTAAAACGAAATAAAACAATGAAAAAAGGTATTCATCCTGAGAACTATCGTCCTGTAGTATTCAAAGACATGTCTAATGGCGACTGCTTCCTTTCACGCTCAACTTGCGCTACGAAGGAGACAATCGAATTCGAGGGCGAGACTTATC
>JAZRFA010000141.1:0-35965 GCA_045661085.1 Bacteroidaceae bacterium | reverse complement strand
GAACAAGATCTCCCTGATGGTGCTGAAGAATTCTTCGAAAAAAGGAAGTCTCAAGGCAAAAAGAAAGGCGGCTGGATGGGACAATAAAGTGTTGGCGCAGATGCTAGATGAGGAGTGGAATTTCTGATGCGTCTGCCCTGACAAGTAGAAAATATAAAAAGAGACTGCAAACAAACTGAAAATACAAGCAATAGAAAAACCTACCAACTAATAAACTAAAAGCAGCTATGAAAGTAAAGAAATCAAAGCATGTGCACCACTATCGCGATGGCTACACTCCCGTGGTGCGCTGCCATCTGAGCCGTCGCCACAAGGTAGCTGGTACTGACAAAGATGCCTGGTGTACGGGTGTGTCGGTAGCCTTTCCGCATAAGATTGACATAGAGCAGATGGCGCTCGACATCAGCAATGCCACTACCGCTACGCCTACCGATGTGAAGCTGGTGTGGGATGCCCTGCGCACCACTATCACCGATGCACTGAGCCATGGCTACCGCGTGCAGCTCGACGGGCTGGGCTCGCTCACCATGGAACTGAGCAATCATACGGGGCCTACGCCCCCTACGGGCAAGGATGTACGCATCAGTGGTATCCGCTTCCGCCCCGACAAACACCTGCTCGACCGCCTTGCCGATGTGAAGTTCCAGGTAGAGGGCAAGGTGCGCCAACCTCTCGGAGCACCCGAGCTGGCAGATGCATTATATGAGTACTTCGAGACACACGAAGACATCAGCGTACGTGAGTTTTCCCGCATTAGCAACTATGCTCCCAGCACCTCGTATGCCAAACTCAACGACTATGTAGCGCATGGTGAGATGGAGCGTGTACCTCGCATCAAGGGTTGCTTTCGTCCCACACCGGGCCACTTCGGATGCGAATGAATGGCCTTGATATAGCAAAAAATACAGCGAAGCGGAGATTTGCGTTGTTTGAGGCCTAATGCTCAGAACTAAAGTGCGATACCCCCACGCAAAATTGCGTAACATTTGCGTTCTTTTTTGCTGGTTAACGATTACCGATTAATGAGGTGCCTCTGATTTGTTGGTTTATTTCGCAATTTTGTTTTTGCGATACTTTCTGCATACTTTGAAAATATTGAAGTGGAGATTTGTGCAATAATATATGGTCTATTGCATAAAATAGTGCATTTTTTATGCAGTACGTGTTGTTTGTTGAGAAAAAGAGGTATTTTTGCTGTAGGTTAAGTTCAACAATTAAATACAAGAGGATATATGAATAATTTTACTTTTTACAGCCCCACTTACTTTGTCTTTGGTAAGGACAAGGAGAACTCGGCGGGCAAGTATGTCAAGCGTTTTGGAGGGTCAAAGGTGTTGATTCATTACGGTGGCGGTAGCGTGGTGCGCACGGGTCTGCTCGACCGTGTCAAGGCCTCCTTGGAGGCTGATGGCATTGCGTATGTAGAGCTGGGTGGTGTTCAGCCCAATCCCAGAAGTGGGTTGGTGTACGAGGGCATAGACCTGTGCCGTGAGGAGGGGGTCGACTTCGTCCTGGCTGTGGGTGGCGGAAGCACCATCGACTCGGCCAAGGCAATCGCTGCGGGCGTTCTCTACGACGGGGACTTCTGGGATTTCTACATGGGCAAGCCCGTTACCGAGGCACTGCCTGTAGGCACCATTCTGACCATTGCTGCTGCGGGTAGCGAGGGCAGCCCCGACTCGGTCATCACCAAGGAGGAGGGCATGCTCAAGCGTGGAGCCTCGGGCGAGGCATATCGTCCGGTATTCTCTATCTTGAACCCTGCACTCACGCAGACGTTGCCTGCCTATCAGACGGCCTGTGGCGTCACCGACATCATGGCGCACCTGTTTGAGCGTTACTTCACCAACACCCAGGATGTGGAGGTTACCGACCGCGTCATCGAAGCCTTGCTGATGACCATGATCAGCGAAGCACCCAAGGTGATTGCCAACCCCGACGACTATCAGGCACGAGCCAATATCATGTGGGCGGGCATGATGGCACACAACAACTGCTGCGGCGTGGGCCGTGAGCAGGATTGGGCAAGCCACGACATGGAGCACGAGCTGTCGGCCCTGTACGATTGTGCACACGGTGCGGGACTGGCGGTGGTGTTCCCCGCCTGGATGGAATATACCATGCAGCATGATGTGATGCGCTTTGCGCAGGTGGCACATCGGGTGTGGGGATGCGCCATGGACTTCCAGCACCCCGAGCGCACCGCAAAGGCGGGTATCGAGGCCTTACGCAACTTCTTGAAGTCTATCGGTATGCCCCAGACGATGACCGAGCTGGGTGGAAAGGAGGAGGATATTCCTTATCTGGCCCACACGGCTGCCTACGGCAACGAAGGCGACGGAAGCCTGGGCCGATTCGTGGAGCTGAAGGAGGAGGACATCGCAAACATCTACCGACTCATGCTGTAGGAGCCTATAGAGTGAGAGTTCGGCTCATTGCTCAACTCTCACTTCTCATAGCTCAAGGCTCAACTCTACCAATCAAACTTGAGGTGCTTCACGGTCTTCTTCTCATCGATGATCATGCGCAGTGAGGCGATGCCGATGTTGAGGTGGGTGTCCACGTAGGTCTGCGTCACCATGTGGTCGCTCTGCTCGGTCTTTACACCCTCGGGAATCATCGGTTGGTCAGACACGAGGAGTAGGGCCCCCATGGGGATGTGGTTGGCAAAGCTGGTGACAAAGAGGGTGGCGGTCTCCATGTCTACGGCCATGGCGCGAGTAGAGCGCAGATAGTCCTTGAACTGCTCGTCGTGCTCCCATATGCGGCGGTTGGTGGTGTAGACAGTGCCCGTCCAGTAGTCGTGCCCCATGTCGCGGATAGATGACGACACGGCACGCTGAAGCATGAAGGCGGGCAGGGCAGGTACCTCGGCAGGCAGGTAGTCGGTAGAGGTGCCCTCGCCACGGATGGCAGCAATGGGCAGGATGAGGTCGCCTATCTTCTGGCGCTTGCCTATGCCGCCGCACTTGCCGAGGAAGAGGCAGGCCTTGGGACGGATGGCAGTGAGCAGGTCGACGATGATGGCCGCATTGGGGCTTCCCATGCCGAAGTTGATGATGGTGATGCCTTCAGCCGAGGCCGATGTCATGTTGGCATCGCGACCGATGACCTCGACACCAAACTTCGCGGCAAACAGCTCCACGTATTTGTTGAAATTGGTCAGCAGGATATACTCATCGAACTCCTCGAGGCGACGCTTCGTGTAGCGCGGAAGCCAGTTTTCCACAATCTCTTGCTTGGTCTTCATGGTGGTAATGTTTTCGTGTTGGACAGATTTTTACAAAGATACGAATAAGCGAGCGAGAAATATGAAGCTTGCTTCAATATTTTTCACAGCGAGCGCAAGTATCTTGGAGGCTTTGCCTCAAATTACCACAGGTTAACGAAAGAAAAACAACAATAAAGGCAGGCTAATCGTTCATCCCCGATGGGATGTGAAAGAAAAAGGGGCGCATCCCATTGGACACGCCCCTCATTAACTATTGTGATAGGGTTCTTTAGATCAAGAAGCCGAGCAACACACCGGCAGCGCAAGCCGAACCGATGACACCTGCTACGTTGGGACCCATGGCATTCATGAGGAGGTAGTTGGTGGGGTCGGCCTTCTGGCCCTCGTCGTGTGAGATGCGGGCTGCCATAGGTACGGCTGACACGCCGGCATTACCAATGAGCGGATTGATCTTCTTGCCCTGGGGAAGGAAGAGGTTCATGAACTTCACGAACAACACGCCGCTGGCAGTAGCGATGACGAAGGCGAAGATACCTACGAGCAGGATCTTCAATGTTGAGCCTGTGAGGAACTCGCTGGCCTGGGTTGATGCACCTACGGTGAGACCGAGCAGGATGGTAATGCAGTTGATGAGCGGACCCTTGGCAGCCTCGGCGAGGCGACCGGTGACACCACTCACGTTCAACAGGTTACCGAAGAAGAGCATACCCAACAGGGGAAGGCCACTGGGCACGATGAAGGCGGTGAGCAAGAGACCTACGATGGGGAAGATGATCTTCTCGGTCTGTGACACCTGACGGGGTGCCTCCATGCGGATGAGACGCTCTTTCTTGGTGGTGAGCGCGCGCATGATGGGGCGCTGGATCACAGGCACGAGGGCCATGTAGGAGTAGGCACACACGGCGATGGCTCCCATGAGGTTGGGGGCGAGCTTCGACGATAGGAAGATGGCCGTAGGACCATCGGCACCACCGATGATGGCGATACCAGCTGCCTGGTCAGGCTCGAAGCCGAGCAACAGAGCGATGATGTAGGCGGCAAAGATACCGAACTGTGCGGCAGCGCCCACGAGCATCATCTTCGGGTTGGCGATGAGCGGAGCAAAGTCGGTCATGGCACCAATGCCGAGGAAGATGAGGGGTGGGTACCAGCCGGTCTTGACACCCTGATAGAGGATGTTGAGCACCGAACCCTCTTCGTAGAGACCAATCTCGAGGCCTGCATCGGCCTTGAAGGGGATGTTACCCAAGATAATACCAAAGCCTATGGGCACGAGCAACAGAGGCTCCCAGCCCTTCTTGATGGCGAGTGTGATGAAGAGGCATCCTACCAAAATCATCACGATATGTCCCCACGTAGCATTGGCAAAACCGGTGTATTGCCAGAAGTCTACGAGGTTGTTTCCGATAAAATTGAAAAAGTCGTTCATAATGTGAGACCCACCTAAATCCTCCCTGGAGGGAGGACTTGCAGACATCGCTGCAAATGGGTACGTTTTACTTGTTATACATTTATTGTTAGTGGACTCTGAATCCCCTCCCTCACAGGGAGGGATAGGGTGGGTCTTCTTTATCCCAATGTAATAATATCCGTTCCTTCAGCGATTGACTGGCCCTTCTCTACGTTGATAGATACTACGGTTCCTTCGCGGTCGGCGTTGATATTGTTCTCCATCTTCATGGCTTCGAGGATGGCTATGGTCTGCCCCTTGGCAACGGCGTCGCCCACCTTCACCTTGATGTCGAGGATGACACCGGGGAGCGGAGCCTTGATACCAGCACCACCAGCTGCTGCGGGACGCGGAGCGGGAGCTGCCGCAGGGGCAGGAGCTGCAGCGGGAGCAGCGGCAGGACGGGATACGGGTTTGGTTACTGCGGGCTTGGTGGGACGGTCGAGTTCTACTTCGTATGACTTACCGTTGACGGTTACGTTGGCTTTGTTGCCTTCGAGTTCTTCTACGGCTACGTTGTATTCGTTGCCGTTGATCTTGTATTTATATTCTTTCATTTTTTGATTTATGATTTTGGATTTATGATTTATGATTTACCATCCTAAACTTCCATATTGAACTCTCTATTCTATCTTGATTTATGATTAGGTCGGTTCGCGATGGAATACTGGTATGATCGGTGTTGCGGAGAATAAATCATAAATAATAAATCATAAATTGATATTAATTATACGGATACGGGTGTGAGTGGGTGTGTGTGAGCATGTGCCAGCTTGATTCGCCACCGTCGATGGTGAGCACATCGCTCTCCTCATCGTGTACACATCCGAAGTGCTCGTGCAGTGCCATGCAGATGGCTGCCATCTCTTCATCGTTGGCATTGTCCTTGGCTGCAGGAGCGGCCTTAGGAGCGGGAGCTGCCTTGGCAGGAGCCTTCTTGGCGCTTGAGAAGGTGCGTGCAAACACCTTGCTGATGAGAGCAAAGAATTTCTCGATGCGGGGGAAGAACTTGCCGATGAGGGCGAAGAGCCACCACAGGATAGCGAGGGCACCGAACACAACGGCCATACACATCACGGTCATGCCGAGACCGAGGCTATCCATACGCTTGAACTTGGCCACCTTGCCTTCGCCCTGCTCCACGATGTTGGTCGCTGCGGGGGTTACGTTCTCGGCGGTCACTATCTTCCATGCGCCTACGCCATCTTTCTCGCGAGCCCATGACTGGTTCTCGCCGAGGGCGGGTACGGTGATGGAGTCGAGTAGGGTAGTGCCGTTGGCATCATACAGGGCAATCCAGTTCTCTGTGCTGTCGTTCAACACGAAGTTGGTGTGAAACACGCCACGGTTGGGCAGTGCGTCAGCAAAGAAAAGCATCTTCTGCTTGCCCTCGATGTGGGTTGCCACAGCACCTGAGGGAATCTGATACATCATCTTGATGCGCTCGGGAGCACTGAGCTCCTCGTTCAGCACTCTGCGTTCTGTCGTAAGGAAACAGTTGCGCGCATTGGCTGAGGCAAAGGCATCGTTGTGAAATTCTATCCATGCCGAACGACAGCCATACTCATCGACGATGCTGGCCGTGTTGGTCACGAGAATCTCGTTGAACTTGAGGTTCTTGGCACCCTGAGCAAAACCTGCTGTAGCAGCCAAGGCCACTATTATACTAAGAAAAACTTTTTTCATAATTGTCAATTTTCAATTATACTTTGTGAAACTTGGCAAGGGGACTTGCGCAAACTTTCAATTTTTAATTTTCAATTTTCAATTATTAAAGAGGTATATTACCGTGCTTTCTCTTCGGGTTCTCGAGCTTCTTGGTTTGCAACTCGGCCAACGCACGGATGATGCGGAAGCGGGTGTTGCGGGGCTCGATAACGTCATCGATATAGCCATACTTGGCTGCATTGTAGGGGTTGGCGAAGAGCTTGGTGTATTCGGCCTCCTTCTCAGCGATGAATGCCTTGGGATCTTCCTTCTCCTTAGCCTCCTTGGCGTAGAGCACAGCAGCGGCACCGCTGGCACCCATAACGGCAATCTCGGCAGTGGGCCAAGCGTAGTTCATGTCGCCACGGAGCTGCTTACAGCTCATCACGATGTGGCTACCACCATATGACTTGCGCAGGGTAACGGTTACCTTGGGCACGGTAGCCTCGCCGAAGGCGTAGAGCAACTTAGCACCGTGGAGGATAACGGCATTGTACTCCTGGCCTGTGCCGGGCAAGAAGCCGGGAACATCGACGAGGGTTACCAAGGGGATATTGAAGGCGTCGCAGAAGCGTACGAAACGGGCAGCCTTGCGCGATGCGTTGCAATCGAGCACGCCAGCGAAGGCCATGGGCTGGTTGGCCACGATACCAACCGACTCACCATTGAAACGGGCGAAGCCGACGATGATGTTCTTAGCATAATCCTTCTGTACCTCGAGGAACTCGCCATTATCGACGATGGCACCGATAACCTCGTACATGTTGTATGCCTTGTTGGGATTGTCGGGGATGATCTCGTTGAGGAGGTCTTCCTTGCGGTCGATGGGGTCGGTGCACACCATGCGGGGTGCCTGCTCCATATTGTTCTGAGGCATGTAGGAGAGGAGTTTGCGAATCATCGCCAATGCCTCTTCCTCGGTCTGTGCAGTGAAGTGGGTAACACCAGACTTAGATGAATGCACTGATGCACCACCGAGCTGCTCTTGAGTAACGTCCTCGCCAAGCACGGTCTTCACCACGGCGGGACCGGTGAGGAACATGTATGAGGTGCCTTCCATCATCAAGGTGAAGTCGGTGAGGGCAGGGGAGTAAACAGCACCACCGGCGCAGGGACCGAAGATACCTGAGATTTGGGGAATGACACCCGATGCCATGATGTTGCGCTGGAAGATCTCTGAGTAGCCTGCGAGGGCGTTGATACCCTCCTGGATGCGTGCACCACCCGAGTCGTTGATGCCGATGACGGGAGCACCCATCTTCATGGCTGCGTCCATGATCTTACAGATCTTCATGGCCATAGTCTCAGACAATGAACCTGCATTTACGGTAAAGTCTTGTGCAAACACGTATACCAAGCGGCCGTCGATGGTGCCATAACCTGTTACTACGCCATCACCAAGGGCTTGCTTCTTCTCCATGCCAAAGTTGTGGCAACGGTGGGTGACGAACATGTCCATCTCTTCGAATGAACCCTTGTCGAGCAACATATCGATGCGCTCACGTGCGGTATACTTACCCTTCTCATGCTGCTTTTCAATGGCTTTCTCACCACCACCCAAACGGGCCTTCTCGCGCAGCTCTACGAGTTCTCTGATTTTATCTAATTGTGACATAGGATAGGAGACCCACCTAAATCCTCCCTGTGAGGGAGGACTTGCAGACATCGCTGCAAGTGGGCATTTTTAATTGTTATTACTCTCTTTATTTTTCAGTGGACTCTGTTCCCCTCCCTCACAGGGAGGGACGGGGTGGGTCTTTTATTTCTCGCAAAGCTCAGTGAGTACTCCTTGTGTAGACTTCGGGTGGAGGAACGCGATGTTCAAGCCCTCGGCACCCTTACGTGGAGCCTTGTCGATGAGGCGGATGCCGGCAGCGTCGCACTCGGCGAGAGCCTCGGCAACACCATCCTCAACGGCAAATGCCACGTGATGCACGCCAGCGCCCTTGTTCTCGATGAACTTGGCAATGGTGCTCTCCTCAGAGGTGGGTTCAAGAAGCTCGATTTTTGTTTCGCCTACCATGAGGAACGCTGTGCGCACCTTTTGGTCTTCTACGGTTTCAATGTTGTAGCACTTCAAGCCCAATACGTTCTCGTAGTAGGGGAGTGCCTCCTCGATGCTCTTAACGGCAATTCCGAGGTGTTCGATTCTTGAGATTTTCATGTCTTTTATTATTAAAATTGGTAATCTTTTGATAAAAACTAATTGGCTCCAAAGTTAGCACATTATTTTTATTTGTGGTCACGAATGATAATTTATTTTCTCATTCTGCCCATTTTCTCGCTTGTTTGTTGTATCTTCGCTCCATCTAATATGAAAAGGATAGGAATATGAACGAAACCATCAGTCGCTGGATAGGCGCTTTGAACATAAGTACGGGAGATAACAACTGGGTGTATTGGGTCGTGGTCATCGCCGCCATCACCCTTGTGATCACGTTGGCCAATGTGCTATGCCGCCGTCTGCTCATACCCTTGGTGAAAGGAATCGTCAGCCGCACAAACTCGACGTGGGATGACGTGTTCTTCAACGACACACTACTGTTGGATGTGACGCACTTGGTGCCGCCCATCCTCATTGCCGTGCTCATGCCTATGGCCTTTGCCGAGGGGCACGGATTGCTCGAGTTCCTGCTTAAGGTGAACTCCATCTACCTCATCGTCGTGATAGCCAAGCTGCTATGCACGCTCCTTTCGTCGCTCTACGAGCTATCGAATCGGCAGGATCGCCTCAGGAATCAGACCTTGAAGGGAGTCTACCAGATGTTCAAGATTGTGGTCGTGTGTGTGGCACTCATCATCGTGGTAAGCATCCTCATCGACAAGAACCCCGGCTACATCCTCACCGCCTTGGGTGCCTCGGCGGCTGTGCTCATGCTCGTGTTCAAGGATATGATACTTGGCCTTGTGGCGGGCGTGCAACTCTCGGCCAACGATATGCTTCGCCCGGGCGACTGGATATCAATGCCCAAGTATGGCGCCGACGGTGATGTCATCGAGGTGACGCTCACTACCGTGAAGGTGCAAAACTGGGACAAGACCATCACCACCATACCACCTTATGCGCTCGTGAGCGACTCGTTCCAGAACTGGCGAGGCATGAAGGAGAGCGGGGGACGTCGTGTGAAACGTTCCGTATACATAGACATGCGTTCCATCTCCTTCTGTACCGAGGAGCAAATGGTGGACTTTGAAAAGCGTGGCTGGCTCGAAGGCGTGGAGCGTGAAGACAAGTTTGTAGTGAACCTCCACATCTTCCGCAACTACCTGGAGAACTACCTGCGTAGCCACCATCGCGTGAATCAGAATATGACCATCATGGTGCGCCAACTGCAACCTACGGCACAGGGATTGCCTCTGGAGCTCTACTTCTTCTCTGACGGAACGGAATGGATACCTTACGAGCACTTGCAATCGGAAATCTTTGAGCACGTGTTTGCTGTGATGCCCACCTTCGGACTCCGTGTGTTCCAATCTCCTATGGGTATCGACTTTTGCGGAACTGAGATGAATGGTGAGGTTCGCTGATTGTTATAAAAGATTATTCGACGATGATCTTTTCTCCACCGATGATGTATAGCCCAGGGGCGAGGTGGACGGTGGATTTATCTTTTGAGGTTTGCCTTTTCAAGAGGCGGCCGTCGATGGAGTATACGTCTACCTGATTGCTGCTCTGCGGCTCGGTGGAACTGATGGAGGTAGGGGGTGTGTGCGATAGGGCGATATTGTCGAATCCTAGGATCTTCTCCGAACCATTACTGGTGTGTATGGCACTGAAACCGATGGTGGTGACTATTTGACCATTGCTCTTGAAGGTGTGGCTCACCTGTTGCCAAGCCTCTCTATTCTCGCTGGGAGTGAGCTCGGTGGTGGCGCCGTTACCAATCTTTACGAACAGAATTCCGTTGCCGCCGAGTCCCGATTTCCAGATGTCTGCCGTCAGGTGGTAGTCGCCCTCGGGCAGGCGCAGGTCTTGGGTGAAGGTGATGGTGGATGCTCCCCAGTTCTGACGCACCCAATATGTATGGTTGCCGCCGTCCGCGGGCTTGGGGCGCGATGCGAAGAAGTTGGCGAAGTAGAGGTCGCCGCTCTGCAGGGCGGTGAGGTCGTTGTTGTTGGCATTGGCATAGTCTACCGTCCATCCTTCGGGGATGTAGATGGCGCGGTCGCTGCTCACGCCCGAGCCTTGCATCACGCTGTATGTGCCCTCGAAGTCGCCGTTGGCGAGTGCTGTGGGGTAGTCTTTCTCCTTGTATTCGATACCCTGTAACTCGCATATCTCTTTGCGCGTAAGCGCAGTGTTATAGAGGTGCAGGTCGTCGATGGTGCCGTCGAAGTCGGCGTTGTCATTGGCATAGTTCGAGTCCCACCACTGGGTGCGTCCCAGGTAGTTGCGTGTGTCGGGAGCCACCTGTGCCAGCATGTATGGTTCGTGCTGGTTGGCTGTGCCGCTGGCATCCTCGACTCCGTCGATGTAGATGGTGGTGGTCTTGCTGGCTGCGTCGAACGTTACGGCGAGCTTGTATTCGCGGTTTGTGCTGAGGGTGGTGGCGGCGTTGACCATCGTGGTGGTTCCTCCGTTGTACTTGATGCCGGCCGACAGCGGATTGGCACGGAGGAAGAGGCTGTTGCCCGACGATGAACCGAGGTCGTAGAGGCGTGGTGCATGGCTCAGCGCATCGGCTTTCATGGTGAGCAGCACGGTGTAGCTGCGCAGATGGTCGAGAAGGCCTTCGCGCAGGAGGGCATAGCCGTTGGTGGAGAATCCCGTGGCGGTGTTTGCCGTGAGGTCGAGCATGCCTTCGGCCTTGGCTTTACCCTGGATGGTGAGCCCTTCGTCAGTGCCGTCGAAGGCGAGTGAGAGCAGGAGGTTTTGGCTGATGTCGCGCGGGTATACCTTCACGGAGAATTCCTTGCTCAGGTCTCCTAACAATACGGTCATCGTTACCACGGTCTCCTCGTCGGGGAAGTAGAGTTCGCCGGTAGGGGTTATCACTTCGGGATGGTCTGATGTCCAAGTAAGTGTCTTTCCGCCTATGGATGTGGTTAGCACGAGATCGGTGCAGGTGGCTTCGGGGAGTGCGACGGCTTCGAGTAGACTGGCATTGATGGCTGCCCTCACGTCGGCCTGCTGTAGGGTGTGGTGGTATACCTTTGCCGATGTCAGCGTGCCGGCATATCCGCCCACGGTGATGTCGTCGAGCTTGAGTCCCTCGACCTCGATCTTTTGGTCAATCCACCCTTCGCGGTAAACCGTCAGCACCTTGCCGTCGTAGGTGAAGGTGGCGTTCCAGGTACCCAGTTTAGTGAGGTACCACTTGCCGTCGGTTCCGGAGCTTTGTGTGGCCCAGGCGTCGGAGGTGCCCAGTATGCTTTGGCTCCAGTAGGTGTGGTCGCCTATCTTGACGTAGGGTTTCATTGTGGTGGCATCCAATGCATAGGTCATATCGCCCATTGTCAGGAGTGTGCCGCCATAGTGGCTGTGGTCGATGCTCCAATTGAGCATGAGGGTGAACTGGTCGGCCTCGTCCGTGTCTATGGTCACGGTCTTGTCTGCCGTCAAGGAGGTGTTCCACACTTTTTCAAATGTGGGTTCCACTTCCAGCAGTGTGGCCTGGGGTAGTTGGTAGTCGGTGTTGATGCCTGTGGGGTATCCCTGTGGATAGCCTGTGCGCACGAGCCAGTAGTAATAGTCGCCGTGCATCCAGCAGAGGCGCAGTTTCGAGTCGGCTGAGCCGGGCAACACGAAGGGACGCACGTTGTTCTTCACTGAGTTGCGCGTCACCTGCTCCTTGGCAGTCACCTTGCCGTTGTCGTCGACGGTGTATCTCCATATCTCATAGACCTTTGTTCCTGTGGCGGCGCTGGCTGTGGGTACCGAGAGGTATATGTCGCTGATGTTGGCTTCGTCGAGGGCCATGCCGCCCGAGTAGCAGTATTCGGTGTTCGAGGGGTGAAAACGTCCGCCTCCGTTGACCAGATTGGTGAGTCGCCAGCTCGTCCCGTTCCAGCGGGCATAGTAGTATTGGTGGCTGTTCTTGTCGTTCGATATGCGCACCATCGCCACTACGGGGTGATTGTCCTTGTCGAGGGCAATCTGCCACACCCAGTCGCGGTAGTTGGTGGGTGCGTCGAGTATGGTGGCGGGATAGCTCGATTTGTAGCTGTCGGTCTTGCTCACCTTGAATGCCCCGTTCGATATTGTGGAGAGCACCTTGCCCTTGAGGTCTGTAAGCTGCGGGTTGGTAGTCACCGTGCCTTCCTCGCTCTGCTGCGCATTGATTTCGATGGTGTTGAAGTATAGCCAGTTGGGCCATTCATTGTCAGGATGGCCGGTGGTATAGGCCATATAGATTCTGTCCTTGCCGTTGCTGTGATACTTGGCATAGGGGCGTGCTCCGGTGCTCTGTACCATCTGGTAGGGGCCCCATTCGATGCTCACCTTGTCGTCGGCATCGGGCATCGTCAGCTTGGCGATTGTGGGGTGCCAGTTGATGCCTCGCCAGCAGAGGTATATGTGGTCGGGGTCATCGCTCAGGATGAATGGCGAGGGGTAGGTGGTGTTGTTGGCCACCTTTATCTCGTGCTCTTCGCCTAGGGTAGTGATGTCGCCCTTTCGGGTCGATATGCGGTAATAGAAGCGTGCCTCGTCGGTGTGGCGGGCATAGAAAATCATCACTCGCTCGTCGGGGAGAACGAGGAAGGTGGGATTGTTGTGGTCGTCGGGCTGGAAGCGCGAGCGTACGAGCACATCCTGCTGCACTCCCTCGGCGCTGGCCTTGAAGTCCACCTGCGAAGCCTTGATGGCTCCGTGCACGTCGATGTAGCCGATGTAGGCGGCGTCAATGGCTCCGTCGGCACTCTTGTAGTGGATGGCGCGTGGGTCGGCAAACCAGCACCAAGCTCCCTCGTCGGCCACTACGCTGCCCGAGAACGTGTCGGATTGCTGTGCTGCAATGTTCAGGACGAGGCACATCAAGCAGCTTGCCGTCAGAATAATCTTCTTCATATCGATAGGTGTGTTGTGTGATTATTGAAATTTCGGATATATGCGAAGGACGACCTGCTGCGAGTTGTCGAGTGAACCCTCGGTGAAGTGAAACGAGGCACCCACGTAGCACTTCACGTTAAGGCGATTGAGTAGGTAAAATCGTACGTCTGTACGATTATACACGCTACTGCGGTAATAGGGATCGCCACGATGTAGCTGTGCACCATACGTCTCGTAGTCAGAGTATTGTGGGTTGCCGGCATAGAGGCGGTCGCACAATTCAAAACGTCCTTTACGGAGCATTATCTCGCCAAGGAATCCCATGGGTGACTTCCATACCATATCGGTGCGGTCGCGGTTGAGCGAGAGCATCAACCCTGCTTCGAGGCTAAAGGCATCGGCCCAGCCAAGCTGGCTCTTCTCGAATCCTATATGTGGGTTGACCATCAACTTATCATACACGCAAAGTCCATCGGAGGGGCGGGGCACGGAGAAGTGCATCAACTGTATGTTCCACCCTGCGTAGTAACCCTTGTGACCGAAACGTCCGTCGGTGACGAGCTCAAATATCTCACGCTCGCCCACACCCTGCTTATTTATCCAGTTGCAGTAGAACTCGGCATAGCCGTAGCGTGAGGTGTACTGGATGAGAGCACCATGAAGGGTGGGGGAGTAGTAGCGGATGGAATCGTACACGAAGATGTCGGGGAGGTCGCGCTTGAGGCGCTTGCGTGGAAATGCACCGAAAGCTCCCGAGAAATGACCCTCCTCGTAATGGTAGTAGAAGGTGAGGTCGGCGTGAGCAATGCCGCTCTGCCCAAAGTCCTTTACTCCCATTACGCCCACCATAATCTTATTGGCATCGAACTGTAGGCCAACCTCGGCATCGAGACGCGATCCGAAGAGGGTTTGTGATATCTGGTAGGGACTGTGCACCTCACGATTATCGAAGAAATTGAAGCTTTCTAGGCCGTATACCACGTCAATGTCTTCACCATCTATTGGGGCCAATGAATCCTGTGCCATTGCTGATGGACCCACAAAACAGAGCATGCACAGAAGGCTGTAAGCCAATATTTTTGTCGTTAGTGTCCTTATCATGCGGCAAATGTAGTGCATATTTTTTGTATCTCAGCTATGTGGTGCTGTTTATTTTCTGAAAACGGGAGAGGTTGTGGACAACTAAAAAGAAAAGTTAAAGTCAGGCATATCGTTGGGTATGTTAATTTTAATGTTTTACTTTGCAAATTATTAACAAATCGGTGTAAAATCTACACACTTCAAGTATTGCTCGTGCATCGTGTAACATCGACATATCGAACCGTGAGGCTATGGCTCGTGATAGCCTTAGGGTGGTGTGTGATTGCCTGCTCATCGGACAAGGGTGATAGACTGCCCCTGTATGCTATAGAGCGTGTTGACTATGAGGATGTGCTCGACATTGAGGGATTTACCGAGCCGGTGAATGCGGTGAACATCAATTGTCCACCCGAAGTGAGTGGAGCCATCGTAAGTCTCGTGGAGACAGGCACAATGGTGAAAAAGGGTGATGTGGTGTGTGTGCTCGAAGATGCCGAGATAGAGAGTAGGATAGAGCAATGGGAACTCGACTTGGAGTCGACATATGCCGAAATGGATAAACTTGAGGCTACGCATCAGTTGGAATATGCCCTGCTCGAAGCACAGGTACAGAACAATGAAGCGGAGGCGCTATTGGCCGATTATGACTCACTTCAAATGCTCTACATGAGTCCGATGGAGCGGCGCATCAAAAAACTGCAACAGGAACGAGCAGGGATAGAACGGGCACAACTGCTCAGGAAACTGGATGTGACCGGGGTGGTGCATGAAACCGATGTGATGAGGTTGAAAAAACGCATCGAATGGATGAAACGCCAGCTGGAGAAGGAGCGCAAGAAGCAAGAGTCGCTCACGTTGCGTGCTCCGAATGACGGTATCGTTGTGCGTAGCCGTCGCCACCATTGGAGTAAGGACACCTGGAATATTGGTGACAATGTGTGGAATGGGAGAACGATAGTGACAATACCTGACATCGCCCGAATGAAAGTGCTCATTTATGCACAGGAAACGGAGTACAAGCGTCTGCACGAGGGAGACTCGGTGAGCTACACCTTTGATGCAATGCCCGACAACCGTGCCTGGGGACGAATAACAAAACTGTCGCCAGTGGGGCAAACACGTACCGAAGGCTCGGCGGTGAAGACATTCGAGATAGAGGCTTCGGTGGACTCGATGCTCGTACCCATTGACCCGGGAATGAGCGTGCAATGCCGTGTCTATTTGCACCATATCCCCGACACGATCGTAATCCCCACTATCAGCGTGTTTGATAAAGACTCGGTGAAGGTTGTCTATGTTGAGAGGGGAGGGAAGTATGAAGAACGCCTCGTGACACTCGGTGAAGGTTCGCCACGCAGCACAATCGTTGTTAGTGGGCTGAAGCCAGGAGAAAGAATTTCACTGATGAGACCTAAGGAGAATTAAATTTATAGATTGATAATTACTGGAACACCATATTTAATATATGAACAAGACAAGACTTTCATTGATAGCCACTATGTTCGTGTGTGTGGGATTGGCATCGTGCAACAAGAAGACTACACAACAAGTGCCCGAGGCGGTGGTGGAGCAGGGGACATTCTATATCGACATCTATGAGGAGGGAGAGATAGAGGCCATCAACTCCATTAACATAGCTTCGCCCAACATACCTTGGCGATTTGGAAATCTGAAGATCTCGGCTATCGTGAACGATGGCAAGCAGGTGCAGGCGGGCGACACGCTTATTGCCTTTGATCCTTCAGAGGTGCGCAAGGCGATATTGGACTATGAGGACAGGCTCATCGTGAGTAAGGCTGAGTTGGAGAAGATGCAAGCACAGCACGAATTGGATATGGAGAGTCTGAATGCGGACTATGAGGTGACACGCATATCGCACGAAATCACACGTATGCAACTGGAGGCGGCCTCACACGAGAGTGAAATCAAGCGTCGTGAGATACAACTGAACCTCGACAAGGCAGACATCTCGCTTGCACGTGCCAAGGAACAGATAGAGAACCGACGAAAGATACAAGCCGAGGAGATGAAACAGAAGCGCCTCTCGATACGTCAGGATGAGGAGCGCCTCGAAGAGGCACACCGCACGCTTGATAAATTGTCAGTGATAGCTCCTGCACCGGGGATCGCCATCATATCGCGCAATTGGAGTACCAATAATAAATTTCAGATGGGCGATCAATGTTGGTCATCACAACAGATTATACAGCTCCCCGACCTTTCAAAGCTTAAGGCAAAAGTGAATATCAATGAGATAGATATATCCAAGGTGACTCGAGGATTGAAGGTACAGATTCGCCCCGATGCCTTCTCGGATAGTACTTTTACAGGATATGTGGCCACCGTGGCAAACTTGGCACAAAACAAGGATAACAAGTCGAGTATCAAGGTATTCCCCATAGAAATCGTAATCAATGAATACAACAAGAATCTGCTTCCAGGTCTGACAGTGAGCTGCCGTATCATCGTAGACGAAATACCTGATGTGGTGTATATGCCTATTGAGGCCTTGCATATAGAGGGAGACAAGAGTTATGTGTTCAAGAAAACTATGGGCGGATACGAGAAGGTAGAAGTGCTGACAGGACTCACCAACTCGGACTATATCATCATAGAGTCGGGGCTTGGCAAGGGAGACAAGGTGGCACTCGTTGATCCAGCTACATTGGAACAGAAAGAGGACAAGAAAGAAAAGAAGTAATGAAAATACGCATATTGAAATATTTGTGGGTTATACCTTTGCTCGTCGCATGCCAAGGCGGTATCTTAGGCAATGACGATGCTCCCGAACAGAAAGATGTTCCGCTAGTGGAGACTGGTGAACTCTTTGCCGTGCAAACAAAAGCGTTTGTACTTCCTCGATTAGGACGATTCGGGTCGTTCCGAATCATCGGCATGGAGGAGCATGGGAAGCATATACAACCAGGAGATTCGGTCATCCAACTGGATCCTGCCAATGTGACTAAGTATATCGTAGAACGTGAAACGGCATTGGAGTCTCAATTGGCATCATTGGAAAAGATGCTGGTGAACCAAGAGAATCGTGATAGTGAAGCCGAGTCGACCATCAAGTCTGAACTGGCGACCTATGAACTGCGTAAATTAACACTTGAAGCTGCTCAGTTTGAATCGGAACGCACGAAAAAAATCAAAGAATTGGAGTTCGAGCAAGCCACGATACAACTCAAGCTGGCAAAGCGTCGTCTTGAACTCAATGCTATCATTAACGAAAATGATTTGAAGATCCAACAGATACGAGTAGACCAAATCAAGAAGGATATACAAAACGCCTATGAGATATTGCCGCAACTTACGGTGCGTAGTACCATTCCTGGCATATTCCAGATTACTCGTAATTGGCGTTCGGGGCAATTGCTACAAGTGGGAGATGAGGTGTGGCGTGGCAATGCTATGGCCAGCGTGCCAGACCTCACATGGATGAAGGTGGAGACGCAAATCAATGAGAATGATTTCTTGCGTATCAAAGAGGGCGACAAGGTTTTGGTGAGACTTGATGCTCTACCGGAAGTGGCTTTTGAGGGATATATTTCGACCATCGGACTCTTTTGCCATGCGAAAGACCCGAATAAACCTCGTCAGAAGGTGTTTGATGTGGAGGTACGTCTCTTGGTGTCGGATGAGCGCCTCAAGCCGGGTATGACGGTGAGTTGTGAATTTTTGCCTTCTCAAAGAAACTGAAAAACCTTGATTTAGGAATTATACAAGATAAGATGGAATATAGCGAAAATATAAAAGTGGCCTGGCAGGGATTGACCGACCATAAATTCCGTTCCTTCCTCACAATGCTAGGCATCATCTTCGGTGTGGCATCAGTGATTGCCATGCTCTCGATAGGAGAGGGAGCCAAGCGTGAAGCCATAGCCAAATATCAGGATTTGGGTGTGAATAATATCATTGTTCGCGAAAAGAATATGAGCAATGAGGAATTAGAGGAGGTCAGAACGAAATTTTCGCCTGGTCTCTCACTACGTGATGCCGAGGTTATCCGTGAGATTGTCCCCGGTATAAACCGTATAGCGGCACAAGCAGAAATCAATGCCGAGGTGAAATATGCCAATCGTATGGTGAAATCATCGGTGGTGGGTGTCACTCCTGAGTTCTATGATATACTTAACTATAAAATAAAAGAGGGTGAATTTGTCACGAACATACATTACAAAGGGAAACAAAAGGTGTGTGTGCTGGGAGCCGGTATTGCTTTTACCCTGTTCCAGAAAGAAGACCCATTGGGCAAAATGGTCAAGATAGAGGACCAATGGCTCGAAGTGGTGGGAGTGTTGGAGTCGAAGGCACTCTTTACTGAAACCGTAGGTGAGTTGGCTGCACGCGACCTTAACACTGATGTTTATGTACCTCTTTCAATGTTCCTTGATCGTTTATCACGTGGAAATGTTCTTGAAAGCGAAATACAACAGCTTACTATTCAGGTAGAGAATTCTGACCGTTTGATGGAAACCTCGGCTCTGGTGAATGAGATTGTGCGCCGACACCATTTTAATAATGAGGACTATGGTATCGTTATCCCTCTGGAACTCTTGAAGCAGGAAGAAAAAGAACGTCAGATTTATAATTTCCTGCTTGGAGCCATAGCTGCTATCTCACTGATTGTGGGAGGAATAGGTATCATGAATATTATGTTGGCTACGGTAATGGAACGCACCCGAGAAATCGGTATACGACGTGCCATCGGAGCTCGTAAGCGCGACATCATGAGCCAGTTTGTTACCGAAGCTGTAGTGATAAGTATTGCTGGCGGACTTATCGGTGTGCTGGTCGGTGTATCTCTTTCGCTTCTGGTATCGGTATTTACGGATGTGAGTACCTATGTACGTTTGTATAGTGTCATTATAGCCTTTGCATTCTCTGTACTCGTCGGAGTGGTGTTCGGATACCTCCCTGCCAAGAATGCTGCAAATCTCAAACCCGTTGACTCAATACGATATGAATAATGCGTTGATTGAAATCAAGAATATCACCAAGCGCTACGAAATGGGCGACAATGTGGTAATGGCTCTTCAAGATGTAAGTTTAACCATTAAGGAAGGGGAATACCTGAGTATTATGGGACCATCAGGATCAGGAAAGAGTACTTTTATGAATATTCTTGGTTGCCTTGATACGCCATCGACAGGTGAATATAAATTCCGTGGGGTAGATGTGAGTCGCCTTGACGATGATGCCCTCTCGGCGATGCGCAATAAGGAGATTGGTTTCGTGTTCCAAAACTTCAATCTCTTGCCCAAACTTGATGCCGCGCAAAATGTGGAACTTCCCTTGGCCTATGCTGGAGTGCCCGCAATGGAGCGTCGTGAACGTGCCATACGTGCACTTGAACGCGTCAAATTAGCAGATCGTATGCATCATAAGCCTAGCGAACTATCAGGAGGTCAACGCCAACGTGTGGCCATAGCGCGTGCGCTTGTCACCAATCCTGGCATACTCCTTGCCGACGAGCCCACAGGAGCACTCGACTCAAAGACTGGAATCGAGATTATGCGACTTTTCGATGAACTGCACCAGGAAGGCAACACCATCATCCTCATCACTCACGAACAAGAAATTGCCAACTACGCCATCCGCAATGTATACATAAAGGATGGAAGCATCCATTACGATCGTCTGAACTCCAATAGGACGATAGTAGGATAGGGGAGTATCACCCTTTAGATTGCACAAAACAAAGTGTAATTTTGTACAATCTAAAGGGTTGTAATATACTAGTTGCCGAAGCGCTTTCCGATTGAGAATTCCAAATATTCGGCCTTGATTTTGTGCGATTTGATGGCAAATCCCACAAAGGTGTCACCAAGCTTGGGCATATAATAGCGCAAGCCTGCCTTTTCATAGTGCCATCCACGCTCTCGGTCGCCTACAGCAGCAGAGCCAAGGCTCTCGTTTTTAATTTCCTTAGTTTCTGGACCATTCACACCCTTATGGCGGTAGGGGTATGCGCCGACTGAAATATGTACGGCAAAGTTACGCCAATAGACCTCTTGAATCAATGCAATACCCACGGAAAGAGGGTTGTAGCCCGGAGAATTATTTACTAACTCATCGCCATAGACAATTCTGTCACTTGCCTCTAACTCTTCCATATTGGTAGAATAGAACAGGTCGAGACCAATACCAGTGGCATATCGCAATGAATAGCGATAAACGGCATCGAAGCTGAGTGAGAACTTCGGATGGGCCTTAATTTGTTGATTGTTAACTGCTTGTTTGTCATTTAAATCGGCTCTTTCGACATAGGCATGCCATTCGGCCATACAAGCGTGGAATCCAGTTCCCAAAGTTAGCATATACTGAAAACCTTTTTCATAATCAGTCTTGATGGGAGCAGACTTCAGGTATTTGCTATGGTCGTATTCCTCCATTCTATAACGCACATATACGCCACCGCCCATTGAGTTCAATGCCTCGTTAGGAAGGGCAAGGCGTCCGTTTGAATAGTGGCGAAACATGGCATCGGCACCGATTGACCATCGTTTTCCCATGTGATACTCAATAAATGCTCCGGCACCAAAGTAAGCCATCAACGGAGAGCTCAACCAGTTGTTGCCAGGATTATTTACAGGGTCGTATCTATCGGGGTTGTACGAAAGGCCAAAATCGAGCTTATAGCCAGCAGAGAACTTCGCTTTTCTGAGCAAAGTGCGCTCGAACGATCCGAAGAGCGAGTAGAAATCCGAGAACTTCGTTTGGTCATAAAACTGGAAATTACTCATTCGTGCCAAGGAGAACCCGAAGTTGAACACGGGAAACCCAAAAGCCCGTGCATACTGACATTCGTCGTCAGGGTTGGCCTGATATCCAACTCCAATCCCATAGGTCATGTAGTCAAACGTTTTTTGATTCGGTCTTGCTTTCTCCATATCAATGCCATATGAGCCTTGACCAGTAAAAATCAAATTTCTCTGGGAATCAGACTGAGAATAGGAGTGTGCACAACAAAGTAATAGAGCACCAATAAACGCAAATTTTCTTAATCCTTTCATCTTTATAGGTATTTAATCCTTTACTTTTGCCTGTTTTCTACACAATAAATTAAACATAATACCGATTATAAAACAATTTATATGATATTACATTTACCTTATTATATAATAGAGTTATTATTCCAAATATTCCTTAAGGAATTTTGCGGTATAACTTTCATTGTTGCAGACAATTTCTTCGGGCGTACCGGCTTGGAGCAAGCGACCACCGCCGCGACCTCCTTCGGGTCCCATATCTAAAATATAGTCGGCCATCTTGATGACATCTAGGTTGTGCTCGATGACAATGACGGTGTTTCCTTTGTCGACCAAGCGTTGCAACACGTTCATCAACACACGGATATCTTCGAAATGCAAGCCCGTGGTTGGCTCGTCTAATATGTATAAGGTGTTACCTGTATCACGTTTAGAGAGTTCGGTGGCGAGTTTCACACGCTGGCTTTCACCTCCCGAAAGTGTCGTAGATGGTTGGCCTAGTTTGATATATCCTAATCCAATCTCTTGTAACACCTTGATTTTGTCGAGAATAGACGGTACGTTCTCGAAGAATTCTACGGCACGGTTAATGGTCATATCGAGCACATCGGCAATACTCTTTCCCTTGAAGCGCACCTCGAGAGTCTCGTGATTATAGCGTTTACCTCGGCATACCTCGCATGGTACGAGTACGTTAGGTAAGAAGTTCATTTCCACGTTCTTATAACCATTTCCAAGACAAGCTTCACAACGACCTCCACTCACATTAAAGGAGAATCTTCCGGGCTTGTAACCGCGTATCTTGGCTTCGGGAAGCGACACAAACAAGTTACGAATATCGCTAAACACTCCTGTGTAAGTAGCTGGATTAGAACGCGGTGTGCGTCCTAATGGAGATTGGTCTACATTAACGACTTTATCTATGTGCTCAAGTCCCTCTATGCTCTCGTAAGGCAACGGTTCGCGTAGTGAGCGGTAGAAATGTTTTGAGAGTATTGGCTGCAGGGTGTCGTTGATGAGCGATGATTTGCCCGAACCGCTGACACCAGTGACGCAAATGAGTGTGCCCAAGGGAAAATCGGCATCGACTCCCTTGAGGTTGTTACCCGTGGCTCCCTTGATGGAGAGTATGTTACCTTTACCTTTACGGCGTGTGGAGGGCACTTCAATTTTCATCTCACCATTAAGATATTGCGAAGTGAGTGTATGAGTACGTAGCATCTCCTCGGGTGTACCCATGAACACCACCTCCCCACCCTTGCGTCCTGCCATGGGGCCAAGGTCGATGATATGGTCGGCTGCGAGCATCATATCCTTGTCATGTTCCACTACGATGACCGTATTGCCCATGTTCCGTAGTGACTTGAGCGAATTGATAAGGCGTTCATTGTCACGTTGGTGTAATCCAATGCTAGGTTCATCCAATATATATAGTACATTAACCAACTGGGAGCCAATCTGTGTCGCGAGTCGTATGCGCTGGCTCTCACCGCCTGACAGGGTCATCGATGAGCGTGAAAGTGACAGGTAATCGAGACCCACATCGAGAAGGAACTTGAGGCGGGTATTGATCTCCTTCAAAATCTCGAAGGCTATCTTTTGCTGATTTCCTGTGAGTGAATCTATGGCCTCGGTAGTCCACACATAAAGGTCGCTGATATCCATCGAAGCGAGTTCGTGGATATTCTTGCCCAAGATGCGATAGTGCAATGCCTCCTTGTTGAGTCGCGCTCCGTGGCACTCGGGACATACGGTTGTAGCCGAGAACTGCTCGATCCATTTTTGTTGTGCGGCGGTAGGCTCCACGTCAATGTCGTTGAGGAAATACTTCACCAATCCGTCATAAGAGAGGAACATATCAGATTCTTCAAGAATGGTGGTCTTCACCTTGATGCGCTCGGGACATCCATAGAAGATTTCCTCGACAACGCTCTCATCCATCTCTTCGACGGGTGTCTTCAACGTATATTCATAGCGAGCGAGCAATGCCTCTATCTCGCGGAAGATGAGCGTGTTCTTATAGCTACCCAAAGGAACGATGGCCCCTTTGTGTATGGAGAGCGACTTGTCGGGGATGAGTTTGTCAATGTCAAGTTGCGTCACGTGACCTAATCCCTTACATTTATGACAAGCTCCTTGAGGCGAGTTGAATGAGAAGTTATGAGGCGCTGGTTCCTTGTAGGCGAGTCCCGTCACGGGGCACATCAGTCGCTTGCTATAGTGGCGCACTTCCCCACTCTCTTTATCGAGAATCATGATGAGTCCATCGCCTTGCACCATGGCACTGGCCACGCTCTCACGCAAACGGCGGTCATCCTTGGTGTCCACCTTGAGCTTGTCAACCACCACCTCGATGTCGTGGTTCTTGTATCGATCAAGACGCATACCATGCGTTACCTCCATCACCTCTCCATCGACGCGCACATAGAGGAATCCCTTGCGACGCACCTGCTCGAAGAGCTCACGGTAATGTCCCTTGCGGGCTCTCACCAGAGGTGCTAGGATAAAGATGGGTCGTCCCTTGTAGTCGTTAAGAATAAGTTCTATGATTTGCTCCTCGGTGTATTTTACCATCTTCTCGCCCGACTCGTAGGAGTAGGCCTCGCCGGCTCGTGCAAAGAGCAAGCGCAGGTAATCATACACCTCGGTGATGGTGCCCACCGTAGAGCGCGGATTCTTATTGGTCGTCTTCTGTTCGATGGAGATGACGGGTGATAGTCCTGTCACCTTGTCCACATCGGGGCGTTGCATACCCCCGAGGAAGTTGCGGGCATAGGCCGAGAAGGTCTCTATATACCTTCGCTGACCTTCGGCAAAGAGCGTGTCGAAAGCCAATGACGACTTGCCCGAGCCACTCAGACCTGTAATCACCGTAAGCGACCCGTGAGGAATGGTGGCATCAATGTTCTTCAGATTGTGCTCGCGTGCACCATACACCTCTATCCTACCCTTCTCTATCTCACTCATTACTTACCTCCCTTTATACTTGTCAATATATTTATATCTCCTCGTTTCACATACTTGATACCATCAGAACCTTCGGCCTCGACAAGGATGAAGTACACCCCATCCTCTACACATCTGCCATGGTATGTGCCATCCCAACAGATATAGTAGGTGTAGCCATCTTCATCATACTCCGTGGATAATGTATTTTGGTCACCCGAGACAACCTCCTGTCCCCAGCGATTGAAGATCTTCATTCGAAACGAAAGGAGCGACTGAGTTTTTACTTTAAATAGGTCATTCTTGCCATCCCCATTGGGCGAGAAGGCATTGTAGAGATGTAGCGATGAGCCTCGCAATGCAAAGGTTATTTTCTCGATATCATCAATGGTCTCTTCATATCCCGACTCTCTGTGACGGAAAGTAACAGCCAATCCTATGCTGTACGGGACACCACCCGTGCCCTCCCCTTCGGTAAAGGTATATGTGGTGGTCTCCTCATTGCGCTTCACGAGCAAGATGGGCGCACCATTCTTAATTTGATTAATCTCCCATTCATATAACACATCATAGCCCGCCGTGTCGGCCGGATTGTCAAACTCCACCGTGAAGGTCACCGTAAGTGGCGCATCATAGATGGGTGGTGGTTCATTGGCGCTTATTACTTCCTCTTCGCCCTCATGGTTGATGAACGATGCTCGAACCTGCACATCAGGAATCGCATGCACCTCCATAGCAAGTCCCAACATCAAGCACAATACACACAAGAAATATCTCTTCATAAAGGAATATGCATTTCGTTTGACTCACAAAATTAGTGCAAGGCGAGAGAAAAAGCAAAACTTGTTTTGACTTTTTCCGAGCGGCAGTTCAAATTCAAGCTCCGAAGCAGATTAAAAGTCGTGCAACTGACGCATGAGCGGCAACGCGGTGTGAAAGCGTTGCTTGCGACGAAGGGAACTTTAGTTCCCTAGAGGAGTCTTAAGTTTGCTTGAACTCTTTCCGCAAGCGAAAAGGAAGAAGACGAAATGCAAGACAAGCGAAATTACAAGTCTCAGCAAAGTTAAATTTGCTTATAACCGTATGAGAAGGAATCGTTATGTCAAATCACTCTGCGTATAAATGAATTCTCATCATTAATCCCTTTCGTGTCGGTTTGCTTGATTCTAATTTTCATATTGCAAAGACATAAAAATAACCCAATCGTCCCCTTTTGTCAGAGACATTTTTGTCGGTTCTACTCTTGCACACATGCATAGAAGCAAAAAATGCATCTTCAGATTTGGGAGAAACGGCACTTTTTCGTAACTTCGCAGCCTATTTTGGCGTCCATAACAATCTCAATGATAATACCATAACAAAAACCTATACTATGAGCCATACTACGGAGCGATCGTCAATCTTACTAATCTACACGGGAGGTACTATCGGTATGATGAAGAATCCGGTGACTGGAGCACTGGAGAACTTCAACTTTGACCAGCTGATAAAGTATGTGCCCGAAATCAAGGGGTTTAACCTCAACATCTTTTCCATTGCCTTCGAGCCTCCGATGGACTCGTCGGATATCTCGCCCGAGTCATGGCAACAATTGGTGCGCATCATCTATTCAAACTATGAGCAGTATGATGGCTTTGTAATACTACACGGAACAGATACGATGGCCTTCACGGCATCGGCTTTGAGCTTTATGCTCGAGGGGTTGATGAAGCCCGTCATCCTCACGGGAAGCCAGCTGCCCATAGGTGCTTTGCGTACCGACGGCAAGGAGAATCTGCTGACGGCCATCGAGATTGCCGCTGCCAAGCACCAAGACGGTACGCCCATCGTACCCGAGGTGTGCGTATTCTTCCACGAAAAGCTGATGCGTGGCAACCGCACCACTAAGGTCAGTGCCGAGAACTTCGATGCCTTCGAGTCAAACAACTACCCGCTTCTGGCACATTCGGGCATCGAGCTGCAATTCTACGAGCACAACATACTCCCCTACCGCGCTGATTCGGTGCTCACGCCCCACTACGAGATGGACCCCAACATCATCATCTTCTCGCTCTTCCCCGGCATGCAACCCGAGATTGTGAAGAAGATGATGCGTGACCGCAAGCTCAAGGGTGTTATCTTCCGCACTTTCGGTAGTGGCAACGCTCCACAACAGGAGTGGCTTGTGAAATCCCTGACCAAGGCTACACAATCAGGAAAGACCATCGTGAACATTACACAATGTAGCACAGGAAGTGTCAAGATGGGACTATACGAAACGGGGCGCCAATTGCTCGAGTCGGGCATCATCAGCGGACGCGACTCTACCGTAGAAGCGGCTCTGACCAAGCTGATGTTCCTCCTGGGGCAAGGTCTCAGCCCCGAGGTGATACGCCAACAGATGAATACCTCCTTGGCAGGCGAGATAACGCTGTAGCCCCTACTCTTTTCCGAATAGCAGTTCCCGATCTCTCAGCCCGGCACCTACCGTCCATCGCTCGGGCACGAAACGCCATTGGTTGAGAGTTTTGGGGCTTATGCTATCGCGCATCTCGATATAGTTGAGCATATAGAAACGCAGGTCAGCAGTAGTAGCATATTCGGTGCGCTCTTGCAGCTGTTCGTGGGTGATGCCAGCCCCGGAAGTAAGGAGCCCGCCACCTCCATGTGCACGATACGAATTCATCGCCACCATATAGCGCTCATCCATACGGAATGGTGTACCATCAGCCATATGCTTGATGCTGACCTTATCTCCTATGGGCTTGGTCACATCGACTTCATAGATAATGCCAGCTGCCGAATCAAAATAATAGTAAGGATTTTTCAGCCGGTTGCCCGCCTCGTCAAGCAGAAGGAGGTGGTCGTCGGACGAAGATATTCGGGTGGTCCACAAGCCGTAGGACATCTCCAAATAGTTTTTTATCTCCCGTCCCGTGAGCCACAAGACATACAAATTGTTCTCATAAGGATAGAGGCGATATATGTCACGCACCTTCAGTTCTCCCTCGGGCAATGCATCATACACCAGGGGTGCTGCAAAGGAAATCTTGGCTCCAGTGACATCAAGCTGCATCTGATGGATAAAGTCCATAAATGCCGACGGACCGAAGAGGGCATCCTCAGGCGTCGCCATACAATCCGACACGCCTATCGCGCGGTCGAGATATCCGCCAATTCGCTCTATATGAGACGCAAAGTGGTCTATATACTCCTTATCAATTATACAATTTTCCACACCGACGAGAGAGGTTTCCAATGCGGTGTTTCCCTCATTGTCGATCAGGACATCTACCACAGCCACCCGTTGGGCATCCTTTCCAGGATTAAGCAGCAACACGGTGTCGCCCTCCACATTGACCACCTTTGTGGTGCGCGGCTTATGGTCGTGACCATAGAAAACAGCGTCAAATCCCGGCACACGCTCGGCCACGGCACGACTGGCATTCTCGGCATAATCATCGGTGACAATCCCGCCCTCGTATCCCGAATGGAAGAGTCCTATCACAATGTCGGGACTGACATTTTCCTGCAGGTGCTTCATCCAACGGCTTGCCGAGCGCTCCATATCCTCAAATTCCAGTTCGGGCCATTGGCACTTGGGTACCCAATGGGGGATGGCGGGTGTCGTAAGTCCCAGAATAGCAACTTTCACCCCCTCACGTTCTACAATGGTATATGGAGGAAGAAAGGGGGTCTCGGTACCTCTGAATTCGATATTGCCACCTATCACGGGACATGCCAAATCATCGATATACCGCTGGTAGGTAGGTCCTCCGGGTTCGATGTCGTTATTTCCCAGTATCACAGCGTCGCATTGCAAGTAATTCAGGGCCTCGGCCGCCACGTGTGTCTGTCCTATGTAGTAGGTGGTGTAGCAGTAGGTCGCCGGAGTGCCCTGCAGCATATCTCCATTGTCAATGTAGATGACATTGCCACCTTGTCGGCGCTGTTCCTTGAGATAGCTGCTTACGCGTGCCAGGCTACCACCGACAGAGTCGCCCGTGAGGAAATCATAGGGGAAGAGGTGACCATGTACGTCGCCCGTGCACACAATCTTTATCTGCGTGGGGCGTTGTTCGCCACACGACACGAGCAGCAATGCCACCGCGAATGCAAAGAGAAAGAGGCTATAGCGCTTCATCAGTTTCAGTTTTTTAGAAGCTACAAAATAAATAAATAATCTCGCACCGTGCAACTTTTCGGTCCATTTATGGGTTTTATTGTGAGATTATCAGCAACCAGCTATGGCTTTCATCGACTATTACAAGGTGTTAGGTCTCGACCGCAGTGCCACGCAGGCCGACATACGCAAGGCTTACCGCAAGCTTGCCAAGCAGTATCATCCCGATGTGAACAAGCATGACCCGAAGGCTCAAGAGCGATTCCAAGAAATCAACGAGGCCAACGAGGTGCTCGGCGACCCCGAGAAGCGGAAGAAGTATGACGAGTATGGCGAGCACTGGGCACATGCCGAGGAGTATGAGGCACAACGCAGGCAATACGAGCAACAATATGGGCAACAGGGCTCTTACGGCGACTTTTCCGGTGGCGGATTCGGAGGGTTTGATTTCGGAGGATTCGGAGACTTCACACGTTCCGAGGGCAATACGGGAGGTTTCAGCGACTTCTTCGAGCAGCTGTTTGGCAGAGCGAGAAGACGCAAGGCGCAACCTTCACGCGGGCAGGACTTCGAGGCCGAGCTTCACCTCACGTTACGCGATGCCGCTGCAACACACAAGCAGATACTCAGCGTAGGCAGCAAGAGCATCCGAGTCACCATCCCCGCAGGTGTGGCCGACGGGCAACGGCTCAAGCTTCGCGGATATGGTGGAGAGGCGCCACAGGGAGGCACGCGAGGCGACCTGTACATCACTTTCCGTATAGAGACGGACCCCATTTTCGCACGTCAGGGAGACGACCTTCACACCAACCTGACGATACCTCTCACCACTGCCCTACTCGGCGGAGACACCACCGTGCCCACCCTGACGGGCGAGGTGCGCATGAAAATCAATGCCGGCACCCAGCCCGGTGGCAAGGTGCGTCTTAAGGGGAAGGGAATGCCACGATACAAGAAAGACGGAGAGCAAGGCGACCTCATCGTCACCCTCAACATACCGATACCCACTACCCTCACCGAAGAGCAGCGGGCATTATGTGTCAAGCTACAACAGACAGGGATATAGCGCCGCTATGAAGCTTGCCCCCGAAGGTTCATTCCCCCTCATCATCCTGCAGAGCATCGCCTATGGCCAGGATGTTGGTAGCCTGGTCGGCAGGGAGCTCCTGTACACCACGGAGCTTGCGCTCGATGGCACGGGTGCGCTTGCCGATGACCTCGTCGAGCTGTGAGCCTGCCGTCTCGAGGTTCTTCTGCACCTTCTGTAGCATGCCGCCAAACTTTCCAAACTCGGTCTTCACGGCCGCCAGCACCGTCCACACCTCGCTCGAACGCTTCTCGATGGCCAGTGTGCGGAATCCCATCTGCAGGCTGTTGAGGATGGCCCCCAAGGTGGTGGGACCTGTCACGATGACGCGGAACTCACGCTGCAGCTGCTCCACGAGGGCCGTGCGGCGTATCACCTCGGCATAGATGTTCTCGAACGGGAGGAACATGATGCCGAAGTCCGTCGTGTAGGGCGGGTCGAGGTACTTGTCTCGTATGTCGCGCGCCATCTTCTTGATGACGGCCTCGAGCTGGCGCGAGGTAGCATTGATCACCTCCACATTGCCCTGCTCGTAAGCATCGAGATACTGCTCGTAGGCATCCTTGGGGAACTTGGCGTCGATGGGCAGGTACACACACTCCAGCCCATCCTCCTTGCCCGGTAGCTTCACGGCAAACTCCACAAACTCGGTGCCCTTCTTCTTGGTCTTCACGTTGGCCTCATACTGCTCGGGGCTGAGCATCTGCTCCAACAGCGCAGCAAGCTGCACCTCGCCAAAGGTACCGCGGGTCTTCACGTTGGTGAGCACGCGCTTGAGTCCGCCCACATCCTGTGCCAGCGATTTCATCTCGCCCAACCCCTGCTGCACATTCTCGAGCTGGGTACGCACAAGCTCAAACGACTGCCCTATGCGCTCGTTGAGTGTCTTCTGCAGCTTCTCCTCCACCATGAGGCGCATGTCGTCGAGGCGCTTCTCGGTAGTCTTGACCAGCTGTTCCTGCTGGCGTGTCATCGCCTCCAGCTTCTCGCGCTGCAGCTCGTTGGTCGTGAGCAGGTTGCGATTCAGCGTCTCCTGTATCTGCTGCAACTGGAGCGCCTGATTACCGGCCACCTCCTTGCGCAGGTCCTCCACCCTACCGCTCAGCTCCATACGGTTCTCGGCGAGCAATTCACGCATGGTACGTGTCAACTCCTCGCGCACCATCTGTATCTGCCGTGCCGTCTCGGCCGCCTGTTCGGCCAGCAAGCGACGCAGGGTCTCCTCACTCATCTGCTGCCTCTCTGCCCTACCCTGCTTCACCACATACACCAGCGTAGCGATGCCACACACCGCGATAACCACCGACAAAACGAGAATAACGATCTCCATAGCTTATATACTGTTTTGATTATTTCCTTATATTTTGCGAAGGTACGAATAAGCGAGCGAAAAAGCAATTGTTGATGGGAAAGTTTACTTTCACAATCAATCAATGCTTATTCTCAGCGAGCGCGACGTACCCTCGCTAAAAGCAAGGTACGACAAAGCGAGCGAAATACAAAGTTCACCTTGATATTTCTCAGCGAGCGCAACGTATCCTCGCTGAAAGCAAGGTACGATGAAACACCAAGGTTTATCGTAGCCACTCGTCCGCCACGATAAGTTCCTCGTCGAGGGTGATGTAGCGTTCCTCACCGCGTGCTCCTTGTATGATGTAGTGGTTGGCCACGCTCTCGTGCACCTCGGCACAGAACGACTTGCGTATGCGCGAGAGCTTCTCGTTGATGGAGTTGTCCCATGGGTCGCATAGTCGCTCCACCGATGTCTTCTGCTTGTCGGTGAGTTCCGCCTTACCCAACACACGGGCATAGAGCCCCATCAGTTCCTCCTTATAGTCGGCAAGGTTCTTGATGGAAATGCCTTCGGGATGACGCAGGTAGAGGATATACACCACCTTGTCGATGGGCAACATCTGCACCTCTTTGTTATAGTCGGTGAGCAGGATACGGGCATCGGGAGTCACCTGTAGCGGACTAGGCTTTACGGTCATACTCACCATTTGCTCGATGAGCAGTTGGCGTATGCCCGAGTGATGCAACTTCCCTATGCGCTCCTGTATCTCGCGCAGCAGTTGCTCATCCTCTTGGGTGAGCGTTTCGGGTTGCTCATCCTCTATGTCATTCAGGAAGTCATTGACGTGTGTTTCAACATCGTCACTCACTTCCTTCATCTTGCGCTTAATACTAGAGAAGTATCCGCCCCTGCTCTTTTGAGGCTGACACGACATCTTTCTCTGACGTTCCTTTCTTAGCTTCTCATCACGCTGTGCTTGAGCACTCTCACCATCGGTGGTGAAAAGGGTACTTGTCATACAGGCTTCCTCCCCATCATCATAATACTGCTTCAATTCAGCATCGATGTGGCGGTTTGGCTCCTCCTCATCATCAGCCATCCTGTAGCGAAAACGGCGACTCTCTTCCTTCTCTTCTTGATATTTCTTATTCAGGATTCCCCAGTATCCTCTAATCTGCTCGGTGAGGTCATGCTCGTTCTCTGCATCCAGCTGCACGCCCCTCATGGTAGCCACCCAGCAGTCCTGTTCATCGTCCCACTCCACATCCTCAATCACGGCCATAGCTGTGCCTATAGGTTCGTCGAGTCGACATCCCTGCAACTCGAGCAGTTTAGCGGCATCCCATTTCACTTCGGGCATCGTAGTGTCGTAGTAGTTGGCGATGGTCTCCATCTCCTTGGGAGCATACATGAATGAATAGCCCCATTGCTTGAATATTTCGCTAATCACATGGTGATTCTTTTTGATGAAGGCATTGAACATCTCATTATGGCTATCCTCCAAGTACATCACCATCTTCTCGTAGTCTTTGGATACCCTATAGTTATCCACTACAATCTTGCGTTCTATGAGTGTAACCTCCTTGTCGGACATAGTGTCCTTGATGAACGCTTGCCATTCCATTTCGAATGCATCGTCCTCTTTCGTTTCTACAGATTCCTGCTTCTTCAAGGGGGGTACGGGCTCGGTATTCATGGGTTTCTTCTTCATATTCTTAAAAGCAGAGGAAATCTCGTCCTTTAATGTGATGAGAGTAAGCGGAAAGATGAAAGGGAATACAATCCAATACAACAGTAAACTCCACCAAGTGTATTTCTCTGTTCTCTCGATGAGTAACGTGAGCAGCAGATTGACCACTACTCCCACTATCCAATATATCAATACGTATATCATACCAACTTCCGTTTTCGTTTACATCCACAAAAATAGATTATTTTCTTCCAATCTGCAATAGCGCTTACACAAACTCTCAACTCTCATCTCTCAAAGCTAAAAGCCAACAGCTAATAGTCAACAGCTAAAAGCTCAACTCTCATCTCTCCCCCTCAATCCCCCTCCATCCCCCTCCATCATCATCGTGTACATATTGTTGAAGATGGCCGTTGCCGAGTCACGTGCTCCCCTCATCCATCCGCGCAGTGAATCACCCAACAGGTTCTTTTTAGTAGTGGTGTCTACCATCTCATGCGAGCTTGTTGTCTCTTCTGCAGACTCCTGCTCACACGCTACGGGCTTGGGCAACGGTTCGGGCAATGCCACCGCCTGCTCTACGGCTTGTAGCATGGTCTGCTGCATGGCTTGGTAGCGCTGTCGTTGTCGCTCCCTTATGCGAGTCTGCTTCACCTCCTCGCTCGTCTTGAGCACCATCACCTTCTTCATCCTGCCACATCCTGTATATTGTGTCTTGTCTTGCATATCTAATCCATTTTTTCAAAATAAACCGCTACTCCATATTAAGTAAGAAATAGATCGAGCTCAGCCGCTCCATCAGCGCTGCATAGTCAGCCTTCATCTCGGCCACGGTGTGCACGATGCGTTGGCGCTGGCGATAGATGAGGTCGTCAGCATCTGTCCCCATCAGGTAGTCCTCGACGATGCACGATTGCAGCTTGTTGTACGCCGTGAGCCTGTACTCGTTCCACGATACGCCCTGCTCGCTTCCATCAAAGCGCTTGCTCTCGCGTACGAAGAGCCCCAGCATGCCCAGGTATAGCGCCTTCAGCACCTGCTGCTTCTTGCACCACCCGAAGAGGATGGGTCCGCCAACAAACGTGTCGGGTGTGAAGGTCACCCTCGCTACATCGTTATACCTACCGTTGCCATGTATGGTGCAATGCTTTATCTCTATCGTGCCCGGCGAGTCCTCGCGATGAATCTTCAGTGTACGTTTATCGTCGTTATGGCCCTCCATCGCGAAGCGCTCCATCTCGTGGCGTATGAGGTCGTAGTTGTTGCTCCAGTCTGTCATCATCGAGCGGTACTCTCTGCCTCCGATGCTCAATGCAAAGCCCGTGTCATGGCCATACTCCTCCACGAAGCTGAATCGGAAGTCCTCGCACACGATATCGTCGGCAAAGATCTGTGTGCGTCGTCTCTCGAGCACACCCGATAGCAGTCCCTCCATCATACGCTCGGCATGGGCAGGACGCATCTTTTCGTAGTGTGTGGGTACAAACGAGCACACCTCCTGGCACAGCGTCTTCAGTGCCCCGATGGCCGTGTCTACAAACTCTCCCGTCGTGTAGGTCTCCCGGTAGCATCCGCACCCCTCATCGAAGTAGCATCCCTCCACCTCGGCAGCCCATTTCACGAACCGTGCCTCCACGCCATGGCATAGCCTCACCTTCTCACGGCCATCCCACAAAGCCTCATACAAGGCGTAGGGACACACCATCCGCTCCTTGCCGTGCAGCATCATATAGATGCCTCCCTTGCCACCCTTATGCTTGTAGGTGAAGAGTGCCTCCCTCTCCTTGGTCCCTACTTGCTTATGTCCTTTCATTCCCATGCTGTTCTTTGGTTTACTATACATTTTTGTTGATAGGAGGATATTTTCTTGCCACCTCTTCACATTCGGCAATGATGTTGTTTAGTTCATCGATTCGTTTGTTGATGTTCTCGTCGGTAATTCCTTTTTTTCTTCTCCTCTTTCCTTCGAGTTGCGCCATCAGATCCTCTTTTTCTATCACAGCCTTCAAACATTGCGATTGTGCTCGCAGATATTCAACGCTGAAGCATAATGCTTGAGTTCGTTCTCGCTCCTTCATGCAGGCTTCGTTCCACTGCTTGTGAAACTCGTTTATATATTCTTCATCCGATGGTATTCTTATTTTAGTCATATCGGCAACATTACATAATCAAGAAGGCATCTTTTACAGTTCCACTTTGATCTTCGGCTGGTGCGGCATACCATAGGTCATACTCTGTTGCGAGTCTCTCTCTTAGTTTTTTGGCAAGTTCGATGCCGCGTTTATGGTAATCCTCCCAATCGAAGGTGTATTCTTCCTCTACGTTGACGGCTACGATGAGTCCACATATCTCACGTTGCCATTCCTCCAGTTCGGGCATCGCTATGGGAAGGCCCTGCTTGTCGCATAGGTTTTCGATTTCAATAGGACATTGCCTCTCATTCTCCAAACAATAATCATAGTCGGGGAAGAGGGTAATTATCCCCTTTATTCTCACCTGTCTCATGCAGGCATGAGTATGGTCACGAGTTTGGCCGCGCAAGAAGTTCTCTATCATTGGCGACTTATACATATTGTATGCCTCTATACGTGAAGGGAAGTGATCGTTGTTATATCTTTGTTCCTGTTCGCCATGCAGCAAAGCCATCTTCAACAACCCTTCATACATAGTGCGTAACGTCTCTCTATAGTTGCAATATCCGGAGATGATAGGCATGAAAGTACAGCAGTTGGGCTCTATAGTCACCTTTGCATAATTCTTATAAGCAAATCCATATCCACCTCCTTTAGCATCTATATTATCCAAAATCTCACAATGCTTAATAGTCAATAGGGTGTCAGAGCAATCGAAATTCAGCTTTATTACAGCCTCTTCTTGATAGGAGCACAGTTCCAACTGATGCCGCACCTCTTCAAGATTACTGCTCCAGTGCGTCAAGAAAGTAGTAAACCTTCTATCACCGATGCCGATACTATATTTTTCGCTATCCAGTGGGGTGAAGTGGAATTCTTCTTCTATGACGTCGCTAGTCATCAATCGATAGTCGCTCGGTAAGGTTGTCTTAATCTCCAGCTGACGCATACAAATCTCCGCAGCTTTAAGTTCGAAATCCAAGTGACTGTAGTGCACTTCGCGTCCATCTCTCATCACTTCAGACATCTGTGCTATGGTATACCTTATCTTGCCGATGTATTCATCGAACCGGTACATCGTTCTCCCCTTCAGTGGAAAATCAGGGTTATCAATAGTCCAATCGATGCAGAAAGAATTTCTACGCACATCCACCTGACAATCATTGTAGTTTTTCCCTTTATATGAGAAGAATATATAAGAATTTGAATCTGCATATAATGAGTTGACGAGGGATAAGGGATCTACCAGCACCTTCTCTTCA
>JAZRFA010000140.1:0-26619 GCA_045661085.1 Bacteroidaceae bacterium | reverse complement strand
TGCCCAATATTACATTCGATAAACAACTATTTCCAGACTGATATATGGTGACAATAAATTTTATTAACTAACTTTGCGGATGCATCTGAAGGCTACAAACTGAAGTCTACTGCTGTAGACACACTAAAGGAAACACTACCGCGATGAGCTGGGTAAACTTGATCTTGCCCTCCTGCTGCATCTGCTGGATGAGGTGGAACAGCCTTCGGTGGTCGGCCCTGTTGCCGGCGATGAGGTCGGCGGCACAGCCCAGGAGGTGATGGCTGTGCTGGGCACCGCCCACGAGGGCGTTGAGCTCCTTGCAGCGGTAGCCGCTGCTCACGACGATGGGCTCGCCCCACGCCTCGCGGATGGGGTCTAACAGTTGCTCTACCAACACATGTAACAGGTGGTAGGCACTCTCGGTGGGGCTATTGTCGATGCCCTCGCGCTGCGCTGTGGCGCTGGCGGTGAGTTCTTTCAAACAAAAATATTTCATATTTTTTTTAACGATGACGATAACGATAACTTTTTTTAAAACGGTGACGGTGACTTTTTTAAACGTTGACGTTTACGATAACTATTCATATTTTCTAAACGTTTACGATAACGTTGACGATAACTTTTTAAAAGGTAAACTATAACTTTTTTGACGTTGACGATAACGTTGACGAAAACTTTTCTTTGACGAGACGCTAACTATTCATATCTTTGCGCTCATGGAAAAGGAAAAGAAATCACGAAACTTCAGAGATTATCCAGTGTGGCAAGAGTCTGTTGTTTTTTCAACGCAGGTATACAAACTGACAGGAAATATGCCTTGGTTTGAGAAAAAGGGACTCTGCGACCAGTTGCAACGAGCAGTCGTGTCAATCGCTTCGAATATAGCAGAGGGATCGTCAAGACCTTCCGATGCCGACTTTGCACATTTCTTGGATATTGCATTAGGCTCTGCCTATGAAGTGGAGACCCAGCTTCTCATATCTAAGAACATCGGATACATTGATAATGACACATACGAATCTTTAATCATTTCTTTATCATCTATCGAACGTCAACTTAATGGGTTAATAAAATCAGTGAGACAGTAGCTTTTCTTATCAGTATCGTTCTGTTTAGAGTTTAGAGTTTAGTGTTTAGTGTTTAGGGTTGAGGGTTTTCGTCTTCGTTATCGTTTTCGTTATTACTGGAGTCAACGGCCAAGAACCAAAAGCTTGCAGCTCCGCTGCATAGTTGTCGTTAACGTTAACGTTATCGTAACATTGACGCCGGGCGTCAATGTCCTTTAGCCTATTAAGGTAAGTGCACCGGCGAGGAGCAGCAGCGCACGAAAGCTACGAGCGATGAGCCATGAGCTGTGAGTCGTGAATTTGCAACGAAACATTTTCGCGGTTTTCGTTTTCGTTATCGTTATCGTTTTTAGCGGAGCACGAGGCAATGCCCAAGGCGCCGGCAAGGGCAGTTAATACGGCGATGATGATTTTGAGGAGCTTGCTCCAGTTGAATTCTTTCATTTGCTATTTACTATTTATTTACTATTTGATGATTGGGTAATTTTATCTCCTACGGATGGGCACGGATGGACACTGATCTTCGCACACGCGTTGCTTGTGCTGGCTTGCATCGCGGGGGATTTGGCCTCACACAGACTTCACAGACTTCACAGAAGCACGCATCGTTGACTCGCGTGTTATAGTCGCTTTGCGAGTGCTTACATCCGGATGGCACATACGAGCGGAGCGATGTATGAAAGTCTATTGAGTCTGTGTCGTCTGTGGGAGCCCTTTTAATTCCGTGTGCATCGTTTTATCGAGTAATGTCCTCTCACCGTTTTCTTTCTCACGGAGTGTTTTATTTGTCTCACACAGACTTCACAGAACTCACAGACTTTGCGGATTGCTTCGCTCCCGCTGACTACCTTTATCTCCCACGGATGGGCACGGATTAACACTGATCTTCGCACACGCGTTGCTTGTGCTGGCTTGCATCGCGGGGGATTTGGCCTCACACAGACTTCACAGACTTCACAGAAGCACGCATCGTTGACTCGCGTGTTATAGTCGCTTTGCGAGTGTTTCCATCCGGATGGCACATACGAGCGGAGCGATGTATGAAGGTCTGTTAAGTCTGTGTCGTCTGTGGGAGACTTAACCATCCCGGAGGCGTAACGAGGTCCTTAGAGGGTTGACTAAATGTCAAGCATTAAGCCCCGAGGGGGTCTTCTACTTCATCGCCTCACTGGAGATTCTCTTCAGTGAGAAGTCCGAGGCTACGGCTTTCTTGAGTGCCACATTGGGACGGAACACGATGCGGTGCCCCTTGATCATCGACGAGGGTGAGAACTCCTCCTGCTGCATCACTTCTGCGGAGTAGCACTTGCCCTGGAGGGTCACCTGGAAGCGGCCTAGGTCGTCGAGCACCACCACCTGACCCTCGGTGAGGGCTTCGATGATATGCTCCTGCATGCTGATGAGCACGGCACGGCAGTCGGCCTGCGTCACGGTGGTGCTGTTGTTGATGCGGCGGGCGAGCTTCTCCATGGTGAGCTCACCGGTCTTGATGGCGGCACCGTGGAAGAAGTCTACATCGGGATTCTTGGGATTGCGTACTTTCTTTACTGCGTAGGTAATAGGCATGGTTCTTTGAATTGAAAATTGAAAATTGAGAATTGAAAGTTGCCTCCGGATTGCAATTTTCTAATCCATCATTCGGGTTAATAAATAGGGTTTCGTACAATTAGTATGGATGTCGTCGTCGGGTTGGCCAATTCCTAACTCCTTACTCCTAACTCCTAATTGGTGTTACAAAGTTACCACTTTGAAACACCACCTCGTTCCGCAGATGAGAATTATGGGAGGCTCTAAAATAATCTTTGAAATTATTGAAAACAAATGCCTTAATCGTTGATTATATGCCCTATTTTTTTGTAACTTTATAGGGTGAATGCAGCGTAGCTGCGGGTGATGGGTGAGAGGTTATGGGTTAAAGGTTAAAGGTGATAGGTTATGGGCTGTAAGAAACTAAATTCTAAAAGCCAACCACGCGACTCCGTCGCCAAACCGGGTCTCTGTCATCTCGAGCATCGCGAGACAACCTTTAGGTCGCCGGCCAAAGGGAAAGGCAATCTCGCGCAGGGCCGACGCGGAACCTTTAGGTCGCTGAAAGCAATGAAAGCGTCGGTTACGACGGCAGCGCGGTATGATAGCGCTGCTTGCGACGAAGGGGAGGTTTATCTCCCCCAGAGGAGCGTGCTTTAGCACCATAACTCTAGCTTCCCCGAGGAGTTTTCTCCAAGAGACACTGCGAGATTGCCTTTAGCCCCTTTAGGTCGACGCCCGAACCTTTAGGTCGCTGGCCCAAAGGGGAAAAGCAAGGGGCTAAAGTCAAGGATCTCGCAAATGTCTCTTTGTGTAAGACTCCTTTGCTTTTCCCTTCGGCCAGCGACCTAAAGGTTGGGGAGATAAACCTCCCGTCGTCGCAAACAACGTTCGCCGCCCGTAGGGGCCAAAGGCAACCGACGCTAATGCTCCGCGTCGGCCCAGCGCGGGATTGCCTTTCCCTTTGGCCGGCGACCTAAAGGTTGTCTCGCGATGCTCGAGATGACAGAGACGCGGGGTAACGATTTATCGCTCCATCGCTCCATCTCTAATAGCTAACAGCCAATGGACAACAGCTAACCGCTTATAGCACAGCTTCGCTGCAGAATCTCGGGCTTCTGCTTTGCAGTGTCGGATATTCTGCGTATTTTCGCGTGGTGGTAGTATTGTTAGATCACGAATCTCACGGATACCACGAATGATTTATTTTACCATATCCTACTACTAAACACTACACATTAACTCCTACACACTACACTCATCTATGACCACCCTATTCTTCGAACTACTACAAGTTGCTATAGGTAATAAAAGAGAACTTTCACAGGCTCCTACAGCAGAGGAGTGGCAAGAGCTCTATGCGCTCGCACAAAAGCAGACGTTGGTGGGTATCGCCTTCAGGGGCATTGAGCAGCTACCTGCCGAGCAACGTCCTCCCAAGTCGCTGCTGATGCAGTGGATGATGGCCACGGAACGTATAAAGGCGATGAATGCCGATCTGGACCGCAAGGCACTGGACGTGGCGAACAAGTTCCTCGAAGAGGGGTTCCCAGGTGTGGTGCTCAAGGGGCAGGGGGTGGCGAAACTCTATAGGGAGACCCACCCTAACCCTCCCTGTAAAGGAGGGGACGCTGGTATCGCGGATGGCCATCCGAACACTCAACACTCAACACTCAACACTCATCTTTCATCTTACAGAACGCCTGGCGACATCGACATCTGGCTCCAAGGTGGTAGAGAGAAGATACTGAGCTATGTGCGTGGTCTGGTGCCTGATTGCAAGCCGGTGTATCATCACGTGGACTTCCCGGTCATCGATGGTCTGGAGATTGAGATTCACTTTATGCCTTCGTGGATGAACTCACCCGTGACCAACCGACGGCTGCAGCGGTGGTTTGAGGGTTATGGGTTATGGGTTAAAAGCTGCGGGGCAGCGGTTAATCGCGACTGCGTCGCTGGTGAAGGGTTAAAGGTGAATGGTGAAGGGTTAAGGGTTAACCGTACCGAAGCTACGATTAACCGCGGCGGAGCTGCTTTCGCCCACTATGAGGAGATTCCATCTCCGAGCCTCGCCTTCAACCGGGTGTACATCCTCGTGCACATCTATCGGCATCTGTTTTACGAGGGGATAGGACTGCGCCAACTGCTCGACTATTACTTTGTGCTCTCGCAAGGCTTCACCGCGGCGGAGCGCGACGAGACGATGCGCACGTTGCGCTCGCTGCGCATGCAGCGCTTCACGGCAGCAGTGATGTGGGTACTGCAAGCGGTGTATGGGATGGACGGGCGCTACCTGCTCACTGAACCCGATGAACGGGATGGACGTTTCCTGCTCGACGAGATCATGCTGGCGGGCAACTTTGGACACTATGATGAGCGAATCAAGCGAGTAGCAAATGAATCAGCTTTACGAGTATTTGTCCGTCGTGTTATGCGTAACTTTCGTTTCGTCCGCAGCTATCCCTCGGAGGTACTGTGGAGCCCCATCTTCAAACTGTGGCATTATTTCTGGAGAAAACGTTTGTAGGGCAGCACGCGCTTCGCTAGTGCTGCCGTCTGGGGTGAGACTATGTCAGAGAATAAGCAGTTTAAATTCTTGTTTGAATTCGTGTTGACGATAAAATCAACGTGTAGATAAATAATCAACGTGAACTTAGACGCGAATTTAGACATGTTCTTGCAAGTTGCTACGCCCTTGCTGGCAGGAGAAATCATTTAATTGAGAATTGAAAATTGACAACTGAAAATTAGTTAGGCGGCGTAGTTGCGAAAAACGTTAACGAAATGCCGACGCAGAGCATTAGCGTCGGATGGAATGGCGACGAAAAAAAGAAAAATCTGCGGTTTTCTTTGTAAGAAATAGATTTTCATGTATCTTTGTAGCAAATATCTATAAGCAATCTTATTGATAGGAACAAAGATTGTAGAATTTCGTTCCATTGAATGAACCTTAATACGATAAGAATATGGATAAGAAACACACTAAGATGATGACTCCAAAGGAGGAAGGCTTCAAGAATGTCTTCCGCAGGATGTTGGAAGATAAGCGTGCTGTGCAGTCACATATTCAAAAGCATGGAACGCTGAAAGGATTCAAGAATGACTCCATCGTATTTGCTAAACCATTATGATGTCGAAGAAACTGAATACGGCTATTCGTTTGTGACGGAAAGCGGTATCCCTTATTTCCTGACTTTTATTGCATATCCAGCGGTGTCGGATTTTCTTGCGACCAATATCTATATGTTTAATATCGATAGGGGTAATGGGGTTTGTAATGGGCAGGATGATGTGCGAATAAGAGAAACTGTCGTCTATGTGTTGGAGCAGTTCTTTGAACATCATGAAGATGCATTAATAACTATCTGTGATGTGAATGATGGGAAACAGTGCGCAAGAAAACGCTTGTTTGACCGATGGTTTGAGAAATACGACAATGGCAATATCATAAAAGTTGATGAGACTTGTGTGGTTGAGGATATTCAAACATTCGTTTCACTAATGTTTTCGGCCAAACATTACGATAAAGAAAACTTGAAACAAGAGTTATTGAAATTAGCAGAGATAAATTTCTATAATTGATGTAGGATACAGTATTTAATCCAGCTCAGATGCAGTTGCTGGAGATGATGTCTTTTGTGAAAAGCGATAAGGCATTGGATGGCTTGAAACAGGCTATTTCAGACTATTTTGCTACTCAGGCACAGAACGAAATTGATCGTTTGTGGGAGATAGGCGAATTGAACGAAGATAGGGTGGAGGGGTTCCGTAGACTTCATGAGCGCACTCCATATAAGTGACGATATGCATGGCCATGTTGTGCTCGATACGAATTGCCTGATTATGGCAATATCGGCAAAGAACGAGTATCACCTCGTATGGCAAGCGTTTTTGAGAGGTGATTACGTGTTGTGTGGAACCTTATGGGAAAGGCTAATGGTGTAGGGGCGGACCGATGTGGCCGCCCTTCTTTATGCTTGTCCTAATGGATGTGAGTTATGGGTGATAGGTTATGGACTGTGCTCTAAGGGCTAAAGGGTGTATGCAATCACTCCGTGAGAGAAAAACAGTTTAAGTTCTGTGTCATCTGTTGACAAAAATAATCAACGTGATTGCACTGAATTTAGACATGTTTTTGCACGCGCTTCGCTAGTGCTGGCCGTCCGATTTGAGACTCTGTCAGAGAATAAACAGTTTAAGTTCTGTTTAAATTCGTGTTAACAACATAGTTGTTTTCACTTGCTGCGCTCGTTGAGTGACATTAAGTAAACTTATTTCACACTCGTTTGCTGGCGTGTTGACGATAAAATCAACGCGAACTTATACGCGAATTTAGACGTGTTTTTGCAAGTTGATGCGCTCTTGCGCGGGATTTCTCGCGATGCTCGAAATGACAGAGACGAGGAGTAGCGATTTATCGCTCTATCGCTACCGGCCAACGGACAACAGCTAACCGCTAATAGCGCAGCTTCGCTGCAGAATCTCGGGCTTCTGCTTTGCAGTGTCGGATATTCTGCGTATTTTCGCAAAATGATTGGGATCAAACTGGATTTATGATGAAGGAGAATGACATGATGAATGCGATGCAGGACGAGCAGCGTCTGACACAATACTATAGCCGCTATGGGGGCTTCTGGGTGTACCCGGAGATGTTGGACTATTGCTACCTGGTGAACCCCTATTTCAACCGCTCAAAGATCGTGGATGAGATGGAGGCGAACTTCCGCACGCTGCTCTCGGAGTACCCCTCGGGGATGGGCGTGAACAGCAGGCTGGCCAGCGAGTGCTGGGGGGTGAAGCAGGAGTATATCATCCCGGGCAACGGCGCTGCCGAGCTCATCAAGGTGTTCATGGAGGGCCTCGAAGGCAAGGTGGGTGTGGTGCGCCCGACCTTTGAGGAGTACCCCAACCGTATGCCCGACGAAAGGGTGGTGACCTTCGTACCCGAGGATGAGGAGTTCCGCTATGGAGCCGAGGATATGATTGAATATTTCTCTAACAATCCTGTGGAGACGCTCCTGCTCATCAATCCCGACAACCCGTCGGGTAACTTCATCCCCATGGAGGGGGTGCACAAGCTGGCGCAGTGGTGCGAGGAGAGGGGAGTGCAGTTTGTGCTCGACGAGAGCTTCGTGGACTTCAGCGTAGGATTCCAGGACAACACCTTCCTGAGCAATGAGCTGCTGGAGAGGTACCCGCACATGTGTGTGATGAAGTCCATCTCGAAGAGCTACGGCGTGCCGGGCCTCAGACTGGGCATCTTCTGCAGTGCCGACACGGCACTCATCGCCCGCATGAAGAAGCAGGTGAGCATATGGAACATCAACTCATTCGCTCAGTTCTTCATGCAGATCTATCCCAAGTACCGGGACGACTATCACCGGGCGTGTGAGCAGTTTATCCAGGCGCGCGAGGACTTCGAGGCGGAGCTGAGGGAGATACCCTTCATCAAGGTGATGCCGTCGCAGGCCAACTACTTCTTCCTCGAGGTGTTGCAGCCATACAAGCCCAAGGAGCTGTGTGCCATCCTGCTGAGCAAATATGACATCCTGGCCAGTGCGTGCCTGGCGAAGAAGGGGATAGAGCCCAACCGCTACATGCGCATCGCCGTGCGCAACCACGGTGACAACGAGAAGTTTATCCAGGCACTTAAAGAACTGATACGATAGCCCTTACCGCTATGGCACATATAAAGACATCGAAAGGTTTTTTGGAATATAAGTCACACCTGTTGGACTTTCGGACCAAGGTGATCGAACCTGTGCAGATGCTGGAGAACCTGCAGGTGCTGGCGTTGTATCTCGATAAGATAGGTATCAACTGGGGACCTGCATTCGGCACGCTGATAGGTGTCGTGCGTAACAATGACTTCCAGCCCTGGAAGCCGGTCTTCGACGTATACATCCTCAGAGAGGATGAGGAGCGCTTCAAGGATGTGCTCTGGCTGCTCAAGGAGGTGGGCTTCGAGCTGGTGCGCTATGAGCGTCGCGGACGCTACTACCTCCTGCGCAACGGGGAGTACATCAAGGTGTTTGTGCTCACCAAGGTGGGCTCGGACATCCGCCATACGGGAAGCACCGACTTCATACACGAGAAGTATATCCAGAATACGGTGAAGTGGAACTTCAAGGGGGTGGAGCTGAATGTGCCCCAGGAGGTGGACGAGTACCTGACATTCCAGTATGGCAACTGGGTGGTGCCCAAGCAGACCGTGGTCTATGACGCCAACTGGCTGCAACGCCAATGGCACCGGATGAAGACGCTGGTGCTGGATAACCTGCCGGATAGCCTCTATTACAAGTGGATACTCAACCACCGAAAGGCTGACTTCGCACGCTTCAAGGAACAGTGCGAGGCGAGCAACGTACCCATACCCTCCAATGTGGAGCTGGCCAGCATGCGCCCACGAAAATATCGGAGGGTGATGACGGTGGGCGTGTATGACCTCCTGCACAAGGGACACGTGGAGCTCTACCGCCGAGCAAAGGGTCTGGGCGACTACCTCATCGTGGCGGTGCAGGATGGGGACTTCATCTTGAAATATAAGCCCACGGCGAAGGTGCTCAACTCGACCGAGGACAGGATGTATATGATCAAGTCGATACGTTATGTGGATGAGGTGATCACCTATACCGATGTGGACAAGATCGTGCAGGAGGTGGACTTCGATGTGCTGGTCACGGGCCCCGACCAATGCCACTCGGGATTCCAACAGGCCATACGCTGGTGTCAGGAGCACGGAAAGGAACATATCATCCTCGGCCGCACCGATGGTGTCAGCTCCAGCGAACTGAAGGACAAGATAGCCCAGAAGCTGGGGAAGTAGCCTTTGGCCGTTAGCTGTGGCTAAGGGTTATGGGTGATAGGTTATAGGTGAGAGGTTATAGGTTATGGGGCTCAAGGCTCATAGCTCAATGCTCTCGCTCGTTGAAACAGGGTATTTTACTCACTTATTCGTAACTTTACGATAAATCGTGAAGGTACTTTTGTTCGCTGAGAATAAAAAAACTCTCAAAGTCCATAAAAGCGAGCTTAATGTCCTTTGTTCGTTTCTTTATTCGCTCACTTATTCGTACCTTTGTACCCCGAAAAGAAAGAGTATGTATATTGCGAAGAAACTGAGAGAGGAGAGCATATCGGAGTACCTGCTCTACATGTGGCAGGTGGAGGACTTGATACGTGCCAACGGATGCGACATCGATAAGCTGGAGCAGACGGTGGTGGCACCCTACGGCCTCCCCGCAGAGCAGCACGCTGAACTCACCGAGTGGTATGCCAACCTGGTGGAGATGATGCGCCTCGAAGGGGTGGAGCAGTGCGGACACCTGCAGATAAACAAGAACATCATCATTGCACTCACCGACCTGCACCTGCGCCTGATGCACTCGCAGAAATTCCCCTTCTACCAAGCGGCCTACTACAAGGCGCTGCCCTTCATCGTGGAGCTGCGTGCCAAGGGAGGTGGACAGGAGAAGGCGGAGCTGGAGAACTGCTTCGATGCCCTGTACGGTGTGTGGATGTTGCGCCTGCAACGTAAGGAGGTGGGCAAGGAAACGGCCGTGGCCGTGGCCGACATCGTGAAGTTCGTCGGCCTGCTCTCGGACTACTACGCGAAGGAACGCGCCGGCGAGTTGGAGCTGGAGCTGGAGGAGTGACGGGGTAGTGTTTAGTGTTTAGTGTTTAGTGTTTAGTGTTTAGAGTTTAGTGTATGGAAGAAAGAACTTATTCATTTACGACTTTGAATACCTATGCTGAGGCAAAGGGCTTGGTCAAACTTGTCTATGCTGTAATAAACACATTGCTACAAACGGAACGCTACGCATTAGCGGATCAGTTGCGCAGAGCTGTAATCTCGGTCCCATCCAATGTGGTAGAGGGGATGAATCGTATGTCCGATAAGGAGAAGTCGCACTTTCTTGAGATTGCATACGCCTCATTGATGGAGGTCTATTGTCAGATAGATATCGCTACAGACTTGGGCTATATTGATGTGGAAAAGAAAAATGAAGTGATGAAGCAGATTAATATAGTAGCAAAATTAATCTCAGGACTCAGACGCTCTACTTTAAACAAAAACACCAAACCGACCCCCAACCCTAAACCCTAAACAATAAACACTAAACAAGCACAACATGAACGAAATAGAAAGAAGAAGAACGTTTGCGATTATATCGCACCCTGATGCGGGTAAGACAACATTGACAGAGAAGCTGCTCCTCTTCGGAGGTCAGATACAGGTGGCGGGTGCTGTGAAGTCAAACAAGATCAAGAAATCGGCTACATCGGACTGGATGGAGATCGAGAAGCAGCGTGGTATATCGGTGACCACCTCGGTGATGGAGTTTGACTATAAGGACTACAAGGTGAACATCCTCGATACGCCGGGTCACCAGGATTTTGCTGAGGATACCTTCCGTACGCTCACTGCCGTGGACAGTGTTATCATCGTGGTGGACAGCGCCAAGGGTGTGGAGACACAGACACGCAAGCTCATGGAGGTGTGCCGCATGCGCAACACACCCGTGATCATCTACGTCAACAAGATGGACCGTGAGGGCCGCGACCCCTTCGAACTCCTCGACGAGCTGGAGGATGAGCTCAAGATCAGCGTGCTCCCTCTGAGCTGGCCCATCGAGCAGGGTGCACGCTTCAAGGGCGTGTATAACCGCTACGAGCAGAAGTTTGACCTCTACACCCCCAGCAAACAGGTGGTGACCGAGAAGAAGGAGATCGACATCAACAGCACTGAGCTGGAGGAGAATATCGGCGTGGCACAGGCCGAGAAGTTGCGTGCCGACCTCGAGCTCATTGAGGGGGTATACCCCGAATTCGATGTCGAAGACTACCTCTCAGCCACCGTGGCCCCCGTCTTCTTCGGTTCGGCATTGAACAACTTCGGCGTGAAGGAGCTCCTCGACTGCTTCGTCGAGATTGCTCCCAGCCCCCGCCCCACACCTGCCGTGGAGCGCGAGGTGGTACCCGCCGAGGAGAAGTTTACCGGCTTCATCTTCAAGATCACGGCCAACATCGACCCCAACCACCGTTCGTGCGTGGCCTTCTGTAAGGTGTGCTCGGGTAAGTTTGTGCGCAATGCACCCTACCTGCACATCCGCTCGGGCAAGACGATGCGTTTCTCTTCACCCACGCAGTTCATGGCGCAGCGCAAGAGCACCATCGATGTGGCTTACCCTGGCGATATCATCGGTCTGCCCGACACGGGTAACTTCAAGATTGGCGACACGCTCACCGAGGGCGAGCTGCTCCACTTCAAGGGATTGCCCTCGTTCTCTCCCGAGATGTTCAAATATATCGAGAATGCCGACCCCATGAAGACCAAGCAGCTGGCCGAGGGTATCGACCAGCTCATGGGCGAGGGTGTGGCACAGCTGTTTGTGAACCAGTTCAACGGCCGTAAGATCATCGGAACCGTAGGTCAGCTGCAGTTCGAGGTTATCCAGTACCGCTTGGAGAACGAGTACAACGCCAAGTGCCGCTGGGAGCCCGTGAGCCTCTACAAGGCTTGCTGGATTGAGAGCGACGATGCTGCTGAGCTTGAAGCATTCAAGAAGCGTAAGTACCAGTTCATGGCCAAGGATATCGAGGGACGCGACGTGTTCCTCGCCGATAGTGGCTATGTGTTGCAGATGGCGCAGATAGACTTCAAGAACATCCGTTTCCACTTTACCAGCGAGTTCTGATTAATGGTTAAAGGTGATAGGTTAATGGTTATAGGCCATCCGGATAGTGCCCTTAAGCACTCTGACAGCTATAAACTTTGAGCTTTAAGAAATGAGTTATGATCCCCCATAACCCATAACCCCATAACCCATAACCTATCACCCATAACCTATCACCCATAACCCATGATCAGTCTCTGGCAGATATTTCTTGTGTTCGCAAAGATAGGAGCCTTCACCATCGGTGGAGGCATCCCCATGATAGCAGCCATCAAGAGCGAGCTTGTGCAACGCGGCTGGCTGGACGATGAGGACTTTGTCGACATCATCACCTTGGCGCAGACGGCTCCCGGGCTCTTTGCCGTCAACATCTCCATCCTCACCGGTCATCGGTTGCGTGGCACCAAGGGTAGCGTGGTGGCTACCATTGCCAGCTGTCTGCCCCCGTTCCTCATCATCCTGCTGGTGGCGATGTTCTTCACCAGCTACAAGGACAACCCCTATGTCATCAAGGCCTTCAAGGGTATCCGTCCTGTCGTGGTGGCGTTGATAGGTGTGCCCATGATGGATATGTTCAAGGCTACCAAGATGCGTTGGTGGTCATGGTGCATCTGGATAGCATCGATGGTGCTCGTGTGCATCCTCAGCGTGTCACCAATTTATATCTTGATATGCGTCATTGTGATAGCAGCCTTCATCAGTTGGTACAATAACAAAGTTGAAAGATGAAAATTAACCCTCCGGACGGCAACTCACAAATCTTAAATCATAAATCAGAATTCGTTTTATGATCTACATAGAGCTATTCCTTACCTTCTTCCTCATCGGAATGTTTACCATCGGTGGTGGCTATGCCATGCTCTCGCTCATCCAGAATCAGGTGGTCACTATACATGGCTGGATTGATGACACCACCTTCACCGACATCGTGGCCATCTCGCAGATGACCCCTGGACCCATCGGTATCAACTCGGCTACCTACATTGGCTATGAGGTGCTGGCTGAGTCAGGAGCTTCTGAGTTCCTGAGTTTCCTCGGTTCGTTCACCGCTACCTTCGCCGTGGTGTTGCCCTCGTTCATCATCGTGTTGCTGCTTGCCAAGGTATATAGCCGTTGGAAAGAGCATCCCATCTTTCGTGGTGTGATGGCGGGTTTGCGTCCTGCCGTGTTGGGACTCATCGGTACGGCAGCCCTCAGTCTTGCTACTCCCGACAATTTTATCGACTGGAAAAGCTTTGTCATCTGCATCGTAGCCTTCGTAGCCCTATATCTTAAGAAGCTGGGTCCATTCTCTGTCTTGGGGCTAGGAGCATTGGTGGGACTGGTGGTTTATTGATGGCTTGTGTGGAATGTCGTGTTTGGTAGGGTAGGGCGAACAATAGATATTTTGGGATGTTTATTTGGAGAGTAGAGAAATATTAATCTGCTGCGTAGCTTTTAATTAGGCGGCACTTCAGAAATACTCAAATAAATTTAACTCCGTTGAATCTCTGCCTCGCTCAGTAAAGAAAATTCAAGATTTTTCTCTACTTTCGCTCGTTGAGATTTGGTGTTTAATTCGGTTTGCACTAATTTTAATCTACTTCGTAGCTTGAAGATAGGCTGCGGCTCAGGAAATAGCAAATAAATTTGCATTTCCGTTCGCCTTGCACTATCTTTGTCACCGCAATCATCGGGGTTGACTGGATTTGACAGCGGGCCGAGATGGTATGTAAGCATGCAGTGCGTTGCTTGGTTAGCACTTTAATATCAATCATGCGAAAGATTAATTGGCGAAAACAATTACGCTCTCGCTGCCTAATCGAAGCACAGTAGATAGGCTTTATTTCGGCACAAGGTGCTGAAACGAGACATCACCCGAACGCTCTGTTTCCGAAGCTCGTCGATATGGTGGTGCAGCAAACTCGGAGATAGTCCTTGGCGGCCTCGCGTCGTGGGCGAAACTTTAGAGGATAAGGTGCAAGTTGGTGGCTTTGGTCTTGCTTGCGCACGAAAACCGAAGGCAAAGATAAGCATGTAGAAAGCATATGATTTCCTCGTTTGGACGAGGGTTCGATTCCCTCCAGCTCCACTTCTAACGGTGCGATTTCGCTCCGAAATAAACCGAAAGACATTGATAATCTGATAGATTACCAGTGTCTTTCTTCATTTTTGCACCCGTTATCCTGACAGCACCCGTTAAAACCTATTTCTGATAGCGGGTCGGTGCAGAAAGATGTTGATAGTCTGACAAATATCCACACAGCACCCCCCGCAGTATGCTGTCTGAAACGGATGGGGAGGGTGATTGGAAAATGTTCAAAATCTGATACCAACTTTTTTTCATCTGAGACCAATTTTTTCTGTGTGAAATATTGTCTAACATTAAACTTATACCCCTATGACTATCACATTCGTTTGCAGAAGTGCAAAAGTCAGTAAAAAGGACGGACTGACCCCATTGGAACTATACGTTATCATCAAAGGGAAAAGGCGGTTTGTCTCCCTTAACCGTAAAATTGACTATAAACTATTCAACCCGAAGAAACAGATTGTCCGTGGAGACCCACAGACCAACGAATACATTGAAGCAGTCCGTATGAAGTGTTATTCGCTGGAAACGGAAATGTTGAAGCGTGGTCTCCTCTTCACAGTGGATACTTTTGTCTATGCGTTCAAGCACGGAATTAGACAGAACAGCATATCCGTCTATGCACTATTTGACAACTTTATGGAAAAGCAGTTGGAGAAGGAGGAAGTGGGTCTGATTACACACGCTATATATGTCAAATACCGATGCACAATCCGTTATTGTAAGGAAGCGATGCAGACCGACAAGATGCTGTCCGAACTTACCACATCTGATATGGAAGACATTTACACGTATATGCTCCATCAGATGTCCAACAACAGTGCAATCTGCTATATGAGAAAGTTAAAGACTATATTGATATATGCCATTAGTCAAGGATACATATCAAGCAACCCACTCACCTTCAAATTACATAAGGACAAGGTAAAGAAAGAACCCCTTACCCTTGAAGAAGTCCGTCGGATACGGACAAAGGAATTGGGGTCAAGGAGTTTGGAAAACATCAGAGACCTTTTCATTCTACAATGTTATACGGGACTTGCGTTTAGGGATATGTCCTGTTTGACTGAAAATGACATTGAGATAGACAAGGACGGTAAAGAATGGATTGTCAAGGAGCGTATCAAGACAGGTGTTCTTGCGTTTATCCCCATCCTCCCTGTGGTCAAGGAGATATTGGTCAAGCATAACTATCACCTGCCGACATTGACTAATCAGAAATACAACTCTTACTTGAAAGAAATACAGGAGTTATGTGGTATCAAGAAGACACTGCACTCCCATCTTGCACGCCATACCTGTGGAACGCTGCTCCTCAATGCTGGTGTGGATATGCTTACTGTATCAAAGGTTCTCGGACACAGTTCAACAAAGACCACCGAGATGGTGTATGCTAAACTACTCCCCGAAACAATAATGAAGCGTGTAGAAGAAGTGTCTGATAAACTGATGTAATAAGACTGTCCAACCGTATCCCCATCCGTTTCAGACAGCATACTGCGGGGGGTGCTGTGTGGATATTTGTCAGACTATCAACATCTTTCTGCACCGACCCGCTATAAGAAATAGGTTTTAACGGGTGCTGTCAGTTCGCTAATGCTCCACAAAAAGGACGGTCCTTAGGGCCGTCCTTTTTGTTTAGTGTTTAACAATTTCATTGTTGAGCTTTGGCTGCGCTCGCGGTAAGAGTTCAAGCAAGCTTAACTCTTGCTCGCTGGCACAAACCTTAGGGTTTAGTGTTTAGGGTGTAGGGTGTAGGGTTTAGTGTGTAGGGTTTTAACTCCCTCCGCTTCGTTCGCTTGGCTTCACTACGCTCGTCCCTCTATAAACAGAGGGACAGTTGAGGCACGCGAAACTCTACACCCTAAACTCTAAACACTACACACTACCCCCGTATGATACTTCACCAATCCCTCCATGGGGCTGCGCATGATGGTGCCCAGTTCCATGCCGAGGCTCTCGGCAGCCTCCTTGAGTTCGGAAGAGAAGGCACAGGCGATGGAGCCGACGAAGTGGATGGGGAGCCAGGGGCGGCGGTACTGCTTGACGTTGCGTACGAAGAAGTCGGTGAAGCTCTCGACGAGCAGCTTGTGCACCTCGGGCACCTCGCGATGCTTCGAGAGGAAGGGGGTGAGGCTGGCAAGGAAGCGGTTGGCCAGGGGCTGGCGGTATACCTTCTCCAATATGATCTCTTGTGTGAGCTGGTACTCGGAGAGGAACTCGTCGCGGATGGCCTCGGGGAGCTGGTTCTTGAGGCAGTCGCCCACGAGGCGGCGGCCCAGCACGGCGCTGCTGCCCTCATCGCCAAGGATATAGCCCAGGGGTGGGGTGTTGGCCGTAATCTCCGTGCCGTTGTAGAGGCACGAGTTGGAGCCAGTGCCCAGCACGCAGGCGATACCCTCCTCGTGTCCGCACAGTGCGCGGGCAGCACCCAGCAGGTCGCTATGGACGGTGACTGTCTCGGTGCCGAGAACCTTGTACAGCGCCTCCTTGATGCGGTTGCAGGCGGTGGTGTTGGCACAGCCAGAGCCGTAGAAGATGATGTGTAGCTGTGAGCTGTGAGCTATGAGCTCTTGAGATTTGAGCTGAGGGAGGAGCTCGTCGCGGAGCACCTCCTCGATGGCCTCCTCGGTCTGGTGATAGGGGTTGATGCCCTGTGTCTGTGTGTTCAGTAATACGGTGCCTTGGTTGCAAAGGCACCAGTCGGTCTTGGTGGATCCGCTATCGGCAATGAGGTACATATGGGGGTGTGAGTTTAGAGTTTAGTGTTTAGTGTTTAGAGTTTTCGTCTTCGTTTTCGTCATCGTTAAACGTTAATCTTTAATCGTATCTTCTGTTCGCGGTGTTCGAGGATGATGCGCACGCCATATTTCTCGCTGAGGTGGGCGGCGAGGTGTTCGGCTGAGTAGACGGAGCGGTGCTGGCCACCTGTGCAGCCGAAGTTGACCATCAAGTTCTTGAAGCCGCGGGAGAGGTATTTCTCTACCGAGTAGTCTACGATGCCGTATACATGGGTGAGGAACTCCTGCATGGCCTCCTCCCTGTCGAGGAAGGTGATGACGGGCTCGTCGCGGCCGGTGAGCTGCTTGTACTCATCGTAGCGTCCGGGGTTGTGTATGGCACGGCAGTCGAAGACGAAGCCGCCTCCGTTGCCACTGGGGTCCTCGGGGATGCCCTTCCGATAGGAGAAGCTGGTGATGCGCACCGTGAGCTCAGTGTCATCCACGTAGGGGGTGAAGAGGGGTAGCGTGGTCATCTCGCGCAGCATAGCGCTGAGGTAGGGCATATCGGCAAAGTCGTTCTCGGCAAGCAGGGTGCGCAGGTTGTCGATGGCCATGGGGATGCTCTGTATGAAGTGTGCCTTGCGCTCGTAGTAGCCGCGGTAGCCATAGGCACCGAGCACCTGGAGGGTGCGGAAGAGCACGAAGTATTGCAGGCGTCGGTAGAAGGCCTCCTCGTCGAATGTGCGGTAGCGGCTTGCCGAGCGCAAGTACTCGGCTATCAGCTCGCGGCGCAGGGCGGAGGGAAAGCCGGCACGGGCCTGCCACAGGAACGATACGAGGTCGTACTCCACGGGACCACGGCGGCCACCCTGGAAGTCGATGAGCCAGAGCTTGCCATCGCGTACCATCACGTTGCGTGACTGGAAGTCGCGATACATGAAGCACGCATCGCCGTCCTGCAGGATGATGTCGGCCAGGTGGTCGAAGTCATCTTCGAGACGCTCTTCGTCGAACTCCAGCCCGATGGCCTTGAGGAAGCAGTATTTGAAGTAGTGGAGATCCCACTGTATGCCGCGATGGTTCAGCTCGGGTGAGGGGTGGCACTTGGAGAAGTCGAAGCCCTCGGCCGTCAGCCACTGCACATCGGGCAGCAGGCGCATCACGTTACGCAGCAGCTCGATGTCGGTGTCGCTATACTCTCCGCGGTGCTTTGCCTCCATCAGCAGGCTGAAGAGCGACGTGTCGCCCAGGTCCTCCTGCAGGTAGCGCATGCGGTCATCTGACACGGCATAGATCTCGGGGGCGGGGAGCCCCTGGCTGCGCATCTGGCGGGCTATGGCGATGAATGCCTCATTCTCGTCGGGCGAGGTGCCTATAGCGCCTATCAGGGAGTGGTCGCCGGCAGAAAGTCTGTAGTAGCGGCGGGGCGAACCAGCAGGAGTGAGCTGCTGGCACATGTTTGCCTCGCGACCTGTATGTTGATGAAACAGTTGTTTTAGTTTGTCCATATGAAAACTTTGTTGCGAAGGTACGAAAAGCGAGCGAAAACACCAAGATCTTGGAGGTTTTTTCAGCGAGCGCAACGTATCCTCGTTGAAAGCAAGATAGTAAAAGCGAGCGAATAATTAGGGAGGTCGTGCGAAAAAGTTTCATTATCTTCGAAAAATCGAAAAAATGCACTATCTTCGCTTTCTGTATGACACTCGAACTACGTGACCTACATATCGGATATGCTGAGGATGCCGCCCGGCACATTGTGGCCGAGGCACTCGAGGCTTCGCTCGCTTCGGGGACGTTGGCCTGCCTCGTGGGGGCCAATGGCGTGGGAAAGAGTACGCTGATGCGTACCTTGACAGGTTTTCAGGCGGCGCTGAGTGGTGAGGTGCGCCTCGACGGTAGGGCGTTGGGGGCGTATGCCCCACGCGAACTGTCCGAGAGGGTGGGGGTGGTGCTTACCGAGAGGGAGAGCACACCGGACCTCACGGTGGAGGAGGTGGTGGCGATAGGGCGGATGCCCTACACCAACTTCTGGGGCACGCTGAGAGCTGCCGACCGCAAGGCGGTGGACGAGGCCATAGCCCTGGTGGGCATAGGACATCTGCGACACAAGAAGATAGGGTGTGTGAGTGACGGTGAGCGGCAGAAGACGATGATCGCCAAGGCACTGGCCCAACAGACAGGCATCATCCTGCTCGACGAGCCTACGGCATTCCTCGACTATGGCAGCAAGGTGTCGGTGATGAGGCTACTCCGCCAGCTCGCACATGAGCAGGGCAAGGCGATACTGCTCTCGACGCACGATTTGGAGATTGCCTTCCAGACGGCCGACGAGGTGTGGATACTGCAACGTGATGGCTTGCTGACGGGTTCGCTCGACGAGCTGGAACAGCGGGGGGCAGTGTCGGCATTCCTCGCCCAGAGCGGACTACGCTACGAGGCGAAGAATAGGAGGATTGTTTTGGTTTAACGATTAACGATTAACGATTAACGAAAACGAAGACGATAACTCTAAACACAAAACACTAAACTCTAAACATTAAACAATAATTATCATGTTTTCAGGAATAGTAGAAGAATGTGCCACTGTGGTGGGCATCGTGAGAGAGCAGGAGAACCTGCACCTGACACTCAAGTGCAGCTTTGTGGACGAATTGAAGATTGACCAGAGCGTGGCGCACAATGGTGTGTGCCTTACCGTGGTGAGAATCGAGAATGGCACCTACACGGTGACGGCTATGAAGGAGACGATAGAGCGCTCGAACCTCGGTCTGCTGAAGGTGGGCGACGCAGTGAATGTAGAGCGTAGCATGGTGATGAATGGCCGTCTCGACGGACACATCGTGCAGGGGCACGTGGACCAGACGGCTACCTGCCTCAAGGTGGAGGATGCCGAGGGTAGCTGGTACTACACCTTCAAGTATGCGTTTGACAAGGAGATGGCCCGTCGCGGCTACTTTACCGTGGACAAAGGTTCTGTGACGGTGAATGGTGTGAGCCTCACCGTGTGCAACCCTACGGCCGACACCTTCCAGGTGGCTATCATCCCCTACACACACGACAACACCAACTTCAACGCCATCCGCGAAGGCAGCGTGGTGAATATCGAGTTTGATATTATCGGCAAGTATATGGCGCGTATGGCGGAACTGTCAGAGTAAGGGGGACCCACCTAAATCCTCCCTGTGAGGGAGGACTTGTGGCGTTCGGTTTCAGTTCCCTCCCTCACAGGGAGGGCTAGGGTGGGTCTATTTCTCAAACTCTGCCGCCGTCCACTCCTTTTCCATGCGGTGGCTCACGTAACGGAGGCCGAGGCGTTCAGCTTCGGCCTTTATCATAGGCAGGTCGCTCTCGTAGAAACCGCTGAAGTAGATCTTGCCACCTTCGTTCATGCGTGCCACGTAGTACTGCATGTCGGCGAGCAGGATGTTGCGGTTGATGTTGGCGATGATGACATCGAACGATCCCTCGGTGGCGAGCGATGAGGCATCGCCCTGGAACACCTTGATGTTGTCGATATGGTTGAGCGCGAGGTTATCGATGGAGTTGTTGACGCACCACTCGTCGATGTCGATGGCTGTGAGTGTTGATGCGCCGCGCATCGAGGCCAGGATGGCGAGGATAGAGGTGCCGCAACCCATGTCGAGCACGGTCTTGCCCGTCAGGTCTGAGTCGAGCAGATAGCTGATGATGAGGCGTGTGGTCTGGTGATGACCCGTGCCAAAGGCCATCTGGGGATTGATGATGATGTCGTAGTCGGCCTTCGGGTAGTCCTTGTGAAAGGTGCTGTGGATGACGCAACGGCTGTCTACCACGATGGGTTCGAAGAAGTGCTTCTCCCACTCCTCGTTCCAGTTCTTGTCCTCCATCTCCTCTGCGGTGAAGGTGATGGTGATATCCTCCATGGGGAAGTCGGCGAGGATGGCTTGCAGCGCCTCCTCATCGTAGAGGTGGGCGGGGACGTAGCCGGTGGTTCCGTCGGGCGACTCGACAAAACTTTCAAAACCTTGTTCCATGGCCAAAGCGGCAATGATGTCGTTAGCGGTTTCGCTGATGGGATTTACGGTGAAACAGACTTCGATGTACTTCATATTTATGTTTTTTTATGATTTTCAGCCCGATATTGTGATTCGTTGTGCAAAATTACATTTTTTTAGGGATTTTCTTTGCGTTTGTGTTTAAAAATCCCCTTTGAAGTTGGAAAATATGTACTATATTTGCAAGTGATAACATAAATATGTAAGGTATGAAAAGGTTGGTATTGACATTATGCCTGTTGGGTGGAATCATCGGTTCTTCCTGGGCACAGAGCGACGACTTGTATTTTGTTCCTAAGAAGAAAAAAATCGCGAAGGAACAAGTGATGGAACAGCCTGTGGTATCAGATGGTCAGGAGGTGGAGGTTAAAACCCTGCCCGTGACAACAACTCCTGTCAAGTTGGCTGAGATAGACGAAGATGCCTATAATCGCCGCGGATCGTACTTTACCGAGCAGGGCGATGCCGTGTCGGAGTTTGCCATGAGTGATGAGGGCTTCGTGCTCATCACCGAGGAGGGCGACACGATGTGGATGAATACCGACACCCTGCGTCTGGCTCGAGCACGGGATGATGAAGGATGGGTGAACGGCTTCAATGGCAGTGACTCGGACTATGAGTATGCCATGCGCATCATCCGTTTCCGCAATCCGCGCTATGCCATCCCCGTGAGCAGTCCGCTCTATTGGGATGTGGTGTATGGTGGTGCCCTGTGGACTAGCTGGGACTGGAACGTATATGATGATGGTATGTATGCCTATGTGCTTCCGACGTGGAGCAACAGATACTATTGGGACTATATGACGGGACCCTCTTATAGCTTCTCCTTCCATTGGGGATACCCCTACGGCTATCATTGGAGCAGCCATTACGGGTGGGCATACCATAGCTCTATGTGGTATGACCCTTGGTGCAGTCCCTACTACCACAGCTATCATCCGGGTTGGCACCACGGCCATTATCACGGTCATCACCTGGGCTACCATCCCGGTCATGGTGGAGGTAAGCCCGCAGGTGGGCATAAGGTGATTCAGAATCATCGTACTCCCGGTGCCGTCTCTTCGCGTCGCGACTCGCAGTCGGGTGCGACGGTGTCTCGTACGGGAAGTGCGTCGGGGCGCCCCTCTTCGTCGCGTGTGGTGACCTCTCGTGAGAGTAGCTCTTCATCCCGCAATGCCAGCTCTGTGAGCACATCGCGCAGTAGCCGCAGCACTGCGACAAGTGGTAGCTCGCGCAGCAGCTCCTCTACGTCGTATAGCCGTCCCAGCAGTTCGCGCAATGCTTCCTCTTCATCGGTGAGCCGCAGTTCGTCTTCTGCGAGCAGCTCACGCAGCAGCAGTAGTACTTCCAGCAGTAGCTCAAGCCGCAGCTCATACAGTAGCGGAAGTAGCTCTCGCAGCTCATATAGCAGCGGCAGCAGCTCGCGTAGCTCATACAGTGGCGGAAGTAGCTCGCGCAGTTCATATAGTGGTGGCAGCAGCTCTCGCAGCAGCGGTAGCCGCAGATAGGGGTGAGCGATTGTAGGTGATGGGTTATAGGTTAAAGGTGATGGGTTATAGGTTAAAGGTGATGGGTTATAGGTTAAAGGTGATGGGTTATAGGTTAAAGGTGATGGGTTATAGGTTAAAGGTGATAGGTTATAGGTTAAAGGTTATAGGTTATAGGTTACAGGTTAAAGGGGATAGGTTATGGGCTGTAAGACAATAAACTCTAAAGGCAAAAGCCAACCACGCGACTCCGTCGCCAAACCGGGTCTCTGTCATCTCGAGCATCGCGAGAGATCCCACGCAGGGACTATGAATTTTAAGTGAGAATCTTGTATTTACCAGGTTCTACTGCGAGATCCTTGACTTTAGCCCCTTGCTTTTCCCCTTTGGGTCAGCGACCTAAAGGTTCGGGCGTCGACCTAAAGGTTCGCTACGCTCTGGATGACACTAAACACTAAACTCTAAACACTAAACTCTACACACTAAACAAATAAATCGATATAACATTATGAAACGCAATAGATTATTTCTTCTCGCCGCTATGCTCCCTATGTTGCAGGTGATGCAGGCGCAAACTTCGTACGAAGCGGCAGCACTGCTCGATGCTGACCTCAGTGGTACGGCGCGTTATGTGGGTATGGGTGGCGCCATGAGTGCTCTTGGTGCCGAAATGAGCACGATGGGTGTCAATCCGGCCGGTACGGCGCTTTATCGCAGTTGGGATGTTGCATTTTCCTATGGTGGTAGTGTGGTGTCGCAGCACGCGCAGTCGAATCTGGGCGCTAACCGCTCATTCAACGCGTATGGCTCATTGGATAATATGGGTATGGTGATTACCAATAAGATTAGCAACACGGATGTTCTCCGCTTCGTGAACGTCGGCTTTAACTATCGTAATGTGAAGCGTTTCGGAGGTAAGATGGGTATGACAGCTAACCTTGGTGGCCTCTCGCAAACGGGGCAGATGGCGCAGCAGGTGTGGGAGAACCGTGCACAGCCGAGTTTGGGTATAGAGGGTATTGTGCCTGAGGATTTTGATATAAGGGATGAGTATAGCTTCTATAAAACCAATTACTATGGCGAAGATTGGGTGGGCTGGCTCACCTTGCTGGGAGCTGATGCCCGATTGATAGATGCATCGGCCTTGGATAATGGTGCTTACTTGCCCTCGGATGAGTGTGGCTATAGCGAGGTGCTCAGCGGCGGCATTGATGCTTATGATTTTAACCTTTCATTTAACCTGATGGATATGGTGTATCTTGGAGCTACGCTTACAGTTTATGATGTGGACCGTGCTTTGGAATCTACCTATTCGGAGACGTTTTATGGGGGTGGATATACCTTGCGGAATTTTTATCGTACAGTGGGTAAGGGCTATGATTTAAAGTTGGGTGCTATCGTGCGTCCCTTCCCAGAGTCATCGTTTCGTATAGGTGTGTCGGCAACGACTCCTACCATCTACTCCCTGCACGACTATAACTCGGCAATCATCAGTTCGACGGTGACTTTTGATGATTATGATGAGATGGGTGAATTCGTTGGTCAGCACACTGAGTCGTTCTCAATGAATACACAAAGCGAATATGCCCTGGGCGGAGACCTCCGTACGGATTACACGATGGTTGCTCCTGCCAAGTTTAATGTTAGCTTGGGTGGAACCATTGGCGGGTCATTTGCACTTGGTGCTGAATATGAGTATACGGACTTTGGCAACATAGCACTCTATGATGTGTATGGCGATGAGAATCGGTATATGAATGAACATACTGCAACGTATTTTAATGGACAGCACACCTTGCGTGTTGGTGCAGAGAAAGCTTTTGGCTCGTTCTACACCCGCTTGGGATATAACTACCAAACAGGAGGCTACAAGGACGATGCCTATAAGGCAATTGCCATCAATTCGGTGCAGACGAACACGGCTTATACCAACCTAAAGTCTACTCAGAACTTCACTTGTGGTATCGGTTTCCGTGGTGATGCGTTCTACGTGGATGCTGCGTTGCTCTATAGTACGCAGAAGGCTGATTTCTATCCTTTCGATGATCCCGAGCTGCAAGCTGCACAGCTCACTCGAAACCTTGTGAAGGGTATGATGACCGTAGGACTGAGATTCTGAGCCGAGACATAATGGATTATTCACGATGGGCGGCTCCTCTATGTTTGCAGGAACCGCCCATTTCATTACTCTTTTTCGCAGGCTCGACAACGACTTGTCGCAGGTGCCTCCCGAGATTATCGCAGGTGCGATGAAAAGAATTTGCAGGTGCGACGGCGATATGTGGTGTGTGATGTGTGGGGAATTGAAATAAAAAATGTACTTTTGTAGTTCTATATAACAACGTGTAGACAAGGAGAAAGATGATGAACGAAACAAGATATCCCGCCTTTTTTACTCCTGAGGAATGGGAGTTGAAGGCTACGCTCGAAGCTAAGTTGAGAGAACTGGCTGGTGACAGCCTGCGCGAGGATGACATGACGCGCATCGAGGCACTGCTGGCACAGGCTGTCGAGGAGGAACGGATGGGGCGCGACACCTTTGGGCTCAACCCCATCATCAACAACCTTCAGACGGCCATCATCGTGGTGGACGAGATGGGTATGCGCCGCGCCGCTATCGTGAGCATCCTGCTGCACGATGTGGTGAAGAGCGAGTATGTCAGCACCGAAGAGGTGGCCGAGCAGTTTGGTGCCGATGTGGCGGGTATACTTCGCGGACTGGTGCGCACGGGAAAGCTTTACGAGAAGAATCCCTCGATAGAGTCGGAGAACTTCCGCAACCTGCTTCTCTCCTTTGCCGAGGATATGCGCGTGATCCTCATCATGATTGCCGACCGTGTCAATGCGATGCGCCAAATCAAGGATGCCGAGAATGATGAGGCTCGCCTCAAGGTGGCCAGCGAGGCTGCCTACCTGTATGCCCCCTTGGCGCACAAGCTGGGTCTCTATAAACTGAAGTCGGAGCTTGAGGACCTCTCGCTCAAGTATATGCAGCGCGATATGTACTACCATATCAAGGAGAAGCTCAATGCCACCAAGGCGGCGCGCGACAAGTATATCGCTGCGTTCATCGCCCCCATCGAGAAGAAACTCGCTGCTGCTGGGCTCAAGTGCCACATCAAGGGCCGCACGAAGAGCATCCACTCCATCAGCCAGAAGATGAAGAAGCAGAAGACCAACTTCGAGGGCATCTACGACCTCTTTGCCATCCGCATCATCCTCGACTCCGAGTATGAGAAGGAGAAGCAGGAGTGCTGGGCGGCTTACTCCATCGTCACCGACATGTACCAGCCCAACCCCAAGCGCCTGCGCGACTGGCTCTCCATACCCAAGAGCAACGGCTATGAGTCACTACACACCACAGTGATGGGTCCCGAGGGCAAGTGGGTGGAGGTGCAGATACGCACCGAACGCATGGACGACATTGCCGAGCGCGGACTGGCCGCACACTGGCGCTACAAAGGCGTGAAGAGCGAGACGGGACTGGACGAATGGCTCACCAGCATACGTGAGGCGCTGGAGCACAATGATGATGACGGATTGGAACTGATGGACCAGTTCAAGATGGACCTCTACAAGGATGATGTGTTTGTGTTCACCCCCAAGGGCGACCTCTTCAAGCTTCCCCAAGGAGCCACCGTGCTCGACTTCGCCTTCCACATACACACCAATGTGGGATGCCGTTGCACGGGAGGTAAGGTCAATGGCAAGCATGCACAGTTGCGCCAAGTATTGAGCAACGGTGACCAGGTAGAGATACTCACCTCCAGCACGCAGACTCCCAAACAGGGATGGCTCGACATCGTCACCACCTCGAAGGCACGCAACAAAATACGCCAAAGCCTCAATGAAATCGAGTCGCGCCAGGCAGCCTTTGCCCGCGAAACTATAGAGCGCAAGTTCAAGAACCGCAAGATAGAATACGATGAACCCACCATGATGCGCCTCATCAAGCGCATGGGATACAAGCAGGTGAAGGAGTTCTACCAGAAGATTGCCGAAGGCTCGCTCGACGTAAACCAATTCATCGACCGCTACGTGCAAGCCATAG
>JAZRFA010000139.1:0-13226 GCA_045661085.1 Bacteroidaceae bacterium | reverse complement strand
GGCCATGGCGACTGGGAGGTGAAGCTCCCTGCCGATGCCATCAAGCACGAGGACTACTATAAATTGAAGGTATATTGGGAAGGCGGCTCGGGTGAGCGTATCCCCGCCTATGTACGCCGTGTGGTACAGGACGAAAAGACCTACCTCTTCAGCGCTCAGGTATGGGAACCCGAACCCTATGAGTTCAAGGTGAAGAAGTTCAAGCCCAACACCTCTCCCCTACTCATCTACGAATGCCACGTAGGTATGTCGGGCGAAGCTGAGGGCGTATCTACCTACAATGAGTTCCGCGAGAAGGTGTTGCCCCGCGTCATCGCTGGCGGCTACAACTGCATACAGATCATGGCTATCCAGGAGCACCCCTACTATGGCTCGTTCGGCTACCATGTATCAAACTTCTTCGCTGCATCGTCACGTCAGGGTACTCCCGAGGAGCTCAAGCAGCTCATCGACGAGGCTCATGCCAACGGCATTGCCGTAATCATGGACATGGTACAGTCACACGCCGTGAAGAACGAGCTCGAGGGCTTGGGTAACTTCGCTGGTGACCCTGACCAATACTTCTATCCCGGCGACCGCCGCGAGCATCCCGCATGGGACTCACTCTGCTTCGACTACTCGAAGAACGAGGTCGTATGTTTCCTGCTCTCTAACTGCCGCTTCTGGATGGAGGAGTATAAGTTTGATGGCTTCCGTTTCGACGGCGTGACCTCAATGCTCTACCGCAGCCACGGCCTCGGCGAAGCCTTCTGTGGCTATGGCGACTACTACAACCTCAATCAAGATGGCGATGCCGTATGTTACCTCACACTGGCCAACGACCTTATCCACGAGGTGAACAAGAACGCTATCACCATCGCCGAGGAGGTATCGGGCATGCCCGGATTGGCAGCGCCCATCAAGCATGGTGGCTATGGCTTCGACTACCGCATGGCAATGAACGTGCCCGACTACTGGATCAAGCTCATCAAGGAGCAGACCGACGAGAACTGGAAGCCCACCAGCATGTTCTGGGAGGTGACCAACCGCCGTCAGGACGAGAAGACCATCTCCTATGCTGAGAGTCACGACCAGGCACTCGTGGGCGACAAGACCATCATCTTCCGCCTCGTAGACTCTGATATGTACTGGCACTTCCAGAAGGGTGACGAGAACTATATGGCTCACCGTGGTATCGCGCTGCACAAGATGATACGCCTGCTCACGGCATCGACCATCAACGGTGGTTACCTTAACTTCATGGGTAACGAATTTGGTCATCCCGAGTGGATTGACTTCCCCCGCGAGGGCAACGGATGGAGCTACAAGTATGCCCGCCGTCAGTGGAGCCTCGTTGACAACGACAAGCTGTGCTACGAATACCTCGGTAAGTTTGACCAGGCGATGATGAAGCTCATCGGTGGCGTGAACAAGTATGAGAAGAGCAAGGTGGTGGAGATCAACTGCCACGATGGCGACCAGATACTCGCTTATCGTCGCGATGACCTGCTGTTTGTCTTCAACTTCAGTCCTACCAACTCATACAGCGACTATGGTTTGCTCGTGCCGCGCGGTTCATATCAGGAAGTGCTCAATACCGACAATCCCGTGTTTGGCGGTAACGGCCTCACCGACCCGAGTCTCACACACTTCACCCACTTCGAGCCTTTGCACAAGCGTTACAAGAAGGAGTGGCTCAAGCTTTATATCCCTGCTCGCTCGGCGATAGTGCTGAAGAAGTTGGATTGATGAATGAAATAAAACAACTTTCCTTGTCATTGCTTGCAGCTGCAGGCAATGACAAGCTACATAATGAAGATGAAAAGAAAAACGAAATACGATACCTCCATCCGTATCACCTGTGCAGCGCTCTTCGGCGTGTTCTCGTTCCTCTACATCAGTCTGTTGCAGGGCGAGCAGTTGGCACTTGTGCAAGATTATCTTGCGCAGGGGAAGACCTCGAACAATACCTTTGTCACCGCACTGCTCATCACCTTATTGTTGATGTTGGTGCAGTTTCTGCTAAACAGATTGGGCAAGCTCCACGGACGTTATGAGGCACTTTCCTACCTCCCCTCGTGTGTGTTGCTCGCACTGATAACGAAGGTCGATAGCACCCTTTCCTATTCACTCGTGCAATGGATAGTGGCTGTGGTGGTAGTGGTGGCATTGTGTGTGCTCTTCGTGTGGCTCAATCGCAATACCCTCGAGTCACGCGACACCAAATTTCTCGGTCTGCTGATTCCCAACCTCGGTGTCCTGACGGCCCTGTTCGTCTTCACTGGTTGGTATGGCAACAATGCTCCTGCCAACTCTATGGAGCTGGCGGCATGGAAATACACCCATAGTGGCAACTACGACAAGGTGCTCGAGGTGGGCAAGCGATCCGACGATTACAATCATCGTCTCACCGCTTTGCGTAACCTTGCCCTTGCCAAGACTGGGCAGCTGGGTAGCAAGCTCTTCGCCTATCCTCAGCCCTATGGCTCGGAAGGTTTGATGGTGAACCGCTACAATGTGCAGACTCCCTCGTATGGCGCTCAGGAGTATTATGATGCCTTAGGTGCCCATCCCTACGGAGGAGAAAATGCTGAGGCATTCTACAAGCGTATGATGGTGAAGACCGACTCGGCCATCTATCTCGACATGTATCTCAGTGCACTGCTTCTGGACAAGAATCTTGATGCCTTCGTGGAATACACAGCTAAAGAATATGCCGCAGAGTCGATTATCAGTGCTCCAAAGCATTATCAAGAGGCATATATGGTTTACAATGAGCAGCATCCGTTTACTCCCGTACCCGTTTCTGCTGATGGCGCCGTAGCTCAGCGCTACCGCGAATATCTTGCCTTGCGCGCAGCCAATACTGGCAATCCTGACGTGATGCGTAACCTCTGCAAGCGAAAGTTTGGAAATACCTATTGGTATTATTATGATTTTGTGAACTAATTCGTAGATAACCAATGATAAATAAATACCAAACGATGCCGCTCTTAGAGCGGCATCGTTTGGTATTATAGGGTAGAGGATAGAATTCTTCACTCTCTCTCTTACTCTATCACCTGATAGATGTGCGGGAGATTGCGCCCCTCGTGATTATAGTCGAGCCCATAGCCCACGATGAAGTCGTTCTCGATGTCGAAACAACGGTAGTCAATCTTCAAATCCACTTTCAAGCAGTTGGGTTTCACGAAGAGTGAGGTGATATATACCTCCTTGGGTTTCTTCTCACCTAAGATATGGAGCATTTCCTTCATGGTGAGTCCCGATTCGATGATGTCTTCTACGATGACAACAGTGCGTCCCTCAACATTCTCGCTTAATCCGATGAGTTGCTTTACGTTGCCGGTAGAATGCTCGCCTTCGTAGGAGGCAAGGCGCACGAAGGTAATCTCGCAGGGGAAGTTGATGTTGCGCAGTAGGTCGGCTGCAAACACGAATGAACCATTGAGGATAACGAGGAACAGGGGATTCTTCTTTCTTAGGTCTTCATCCATCTTGGCTGCAACTTCCTTTACACGAGCCAAAATCTTCTCTTCTGGGATGTAGAGGGCAAACTTCTTGTCCTTCACTTGTACTACAGTGTTCATAGTTTCCTGATGTATTTGTTTTTATTATGTTTATCAACTAAGATGAAACGCAAAGATATGTATATTTTTTGACTTATTGACAAGCGTGGGCGAATATCTATGTTTTTTCTGTTTTTGCAAAAAAAAAGTTTTACCTTTGTGCCCCGTTAGTGAGAAGCATAGCTTCTGTGATGGAGAAAATATAATTTTTCATTCGATAATATGAAGACAAAAACATTAGCAACTTTGGCTGTAGCGGCATTTGCTACTGTGGCCTGCACAAACAAGAGTATGGAATCAGGTATCCGTCCCGAGAACCTCGACACCACTGCTATTGCTGGTGACGACTTCTATCAGTATGCTTGTGGTGGTTGGATGAAGAATCATCCGCTCACGGGCGAGTATTCACGTTTCGGCGCTTTCGATAAGCTGGCCGAGGACAATCGTGAGCAGTTGCGTACACTCATTGCCGATATCGCTGGGCAGGAACATACCGCAGGTTTGGTAGCCCAAAAGATTGGCGACCTCTACAACATGGCGATGGATAGCACCGCACGCAATGAGCGTGGCTATGAGCCCATTCGCCCCGTGATGGAGCGTATCGCAGCCCTCAAGAGCAACAATGAAGTGATGCCCCTCGTGGCCGAACTCTCGCGTCAAGGTATGGGCAGCTTCTTCCATGTGTATATCGATGCCGATATCATGGATAGCAAGCAAAACCTCGTGCAGATTTATCAAGGTGGTATCGCATTGGGCGAGAAGGAGTATTACCTCGACACCGATGAGGCCACCACAGCAATCCGTGAGGCCTACAAGAAGCACATCGTGAACATGTTCCGCCTTGCTGGTTTTGATGAGGCCGTTGCTACTCAGAAGATGGAGGCGGTGATGAAGATTGAAACGGCATTGGCCGAGAAATCCTTCAGTGCCACCGAACAGCGCAATCCCGCTGCCAACTATCATAAGATGACTATCGATGAGTTGAAGGCCAACTTTTCAGCCATTGATTGGGACACCTATTTCACTACTTTGGGCATCAACGACCTCAAGGAACTCAGCGTGTCGCAGCTCGAACCCATCCACGAGGTATGCCGCATCGTGAGCGAGGAGTCGGTGGATAATCTTATTGCCTACCTCGAGTGGCACACCCTTGATGGCACCGCTAACGAGCTCAGCGATGATTTTGGTGATGAGTCGTTCGACTTCTATGGCCGCACACTCAGTGGCCGTAAGGAGCAGCAGCCCCGTTGGAAGCGTGCAGTGGGCGTGGTGAACAGCGTCCTCGGGGAGGCAGTGGGTCAGATGTATGTGGAAAAATACTTCCCCGCAGCAGCTAAGGAGCGCATGCTCACCCTCGTGAAGAACCTTCAGGTGGCACTCGGCGAGCGCATCGATGCACAGGATTGAATGAGTGATAGCACCAAGATGCGTGCTCACGAGAAGCTCAACTCATTCATCGTGAAGGTGGGCTACCCCGACAAATGGAAGGACTACACAGGTCTTACCATCGACCCCACATTGAGCTATCCCGAGAACCTGCGTCGTGCCAACGAATTTGAATGGAACGATATGGTTGCCCGCAAGTATGGCAAGCCCGTAGACAATGCTGAGTGGTACATGACACCGCAGACCGTGAACGCCTACTATAACCCCACCACCAACGAGATATGCTTCCCTGCTGGTATCCTTCAGTATCCCTTCTTCGATATGAATGCCGATGATGCCTTCAACTATGGCGCTATTGGTGTGGTTATCGGTCACGAGATGACTCACGGTTTTGATGACCAGGGCCGTCAATTCGACAAGGATGGTAACCTCTCTGACTGGTGGGCACCGGGCGATGGCGATAAGTTCAAGGAGAAGACTCAGGTACTCGTTGACCACTTCAACAAGATTGAGGTGCTCCCCGGCCTCTTCGCCAATGGTGAGTTTACCCTCGGAGAGAACATTGCCGACCATGGTGGACTTATGATCTCATACCAAGCCTTCAAGAACGCTACAGCCAAGGCTCCTCTTGCCGAGAAGGATGGCTTCACTCCTGAGCAGCGCTTCTTCCTTGCTTACTCTACCGTGTGGGCTGGCAACATCCGCGACGAGCAGATACGTGTATACACCAAGAGTGACCCCCACTCATTGGGACGCTGGCGTGTGAATGGCACATTGCCTCACATCGATGCTTGGTACGAGGCATTCGGCATCACTCCCGAGCACAAGCTCTACATCCCTGCCGAGCAGCGTGCACAGGTGTGGTAAGACTCATAGATAAAAGAAGTATTAAGAATGAGGGGACGACATGTGTCGTTCCCTCTCTTTTTGTCAAAACTTTTGTGTGGTTTAGGTCGTTTTTAAGACAAATTGTCACTCTCTTGACTCGATTTCAACTTTGGACTATGGTTTGCCATTCGTCAAATGAATGAAGAACGAATTGTGATTTCTTCACTCTTAACTTTTCACTCTTAACTCTTAAACACTATGAACAGTAACTTTGCAAACAATCAGAACGAGAAGAATAGCTTCTTGAACCGCTTTGCCATCAACCTCAACGAGGCGGCAAAAAGCGGGAAGCTCGACCCCGTGATAGGTCGCGATGAGGAGATACGCCGCATATTGCAAATCCTTAGTCGACGCACCAAGAATAATCCTATATTGATAGGTGAGCCCGGTACGGGTAAGACAGCCATCGTGGAGGGCCTCGCACACCGTATCCTGCGTGGCGACGTGCCCGAGAACCTAAAGCGCAAGCAGGTGTACTCGCTCGACATGGGTGCGCTCGTGGCAGGTGCCAAGTATAAAGGTGAGTTTGAGGAACGCCTCAAAGGAGTAGTCAACGATGTCATCCAGTCGGCTGGCGAGTGCATCCTTTTCATCGATGAGATACACACCCTCGTGGGAGCTGGTGCCGATGGCATGGGTGCTATGGATGCGGCCAATATCCTCAAGCCCGCCCTTGCACGTGGCGAACTGCGCTCTATCGGTGCAACCACACTCGACGAGTACCAGAAGTACTTCGAGAAGGACAAGGCATTGGAACGCCGATTCCAAACGGTCATCGTGGACGAGCCTGACGAAGCAAGCAGCATCTCCATCCTGCGCGGTATCAAGGAACGCTACGAAAGCCACCACAAGGTGCGCATCAAGGACGAGGCCATCGTGGCAGCCGTGGAGTTGTCGAGTCGATATATCACTGAGCGTTTCCTCCCCGACAAGGCCATCGACCTTATGGATGAGGCGGCTGCTAAGCTACGCATGGAGCGCGACTCGGTACCCGAGGAGCTGGACGAAATCACACGCCATCTGAAGCAGTTAGAGATTGAGCGTGAGGCTATCAAGCGCGAGAAGGATGAAGCCAAGTTGGCACAACTCTCCGAGGAGATAGATTTTCTCCGAACTCAAGAGCGAGAACTCTCGGAGAAGTGGCAGGCCGAAAAGCGACTCATCGACGAGATACAGCAGAAAAAGCAACTCGTGGAGCAACTCAAGGTGGAGGCCGACCGCGCCGAGCGAGAAGGTAACTACGGCCGTGTGGCTGAGATACGCTATGGCCGCCTCAAGGAGGTGGAGGCACAGATCGTCGCTACCGAGCAGCAGCTGCATAGCAAGCAGGGGGCCGGAGCCCTCATCAAGGAGGAGGTCACCGCAGATGATATTGCCGATGTGGTGAGCCGTTGGACGGGCATCCCCGTGAGCAAGATGCTCGAGAGTGAGCGCCATAAATTGCTGCATCTCGAGGAGGAGTTGCATCGTCGTGTCATCGGGCAAGATGAGGCTATTGCTGCCGTAGCTAATGCGGTACGTCGTAGTCGTGCAGGTATGCAAGACCCTAAGCGCCCCATTGGCTCATTTATCTTCCTTGGTACTACAGGTGTGGGTAAGACAGAACTGGCACGTGCCCTGGCCGACTATCTCTTTAACGATGAACGCCTGATGACACGCATCGACATGAGCGAGTATCAGGAGAAGTTCTCGGTAACCCGACTTATCGGTGCGCCTCCGGGATATATCGGCTATGATGAAGGCGGACAGCTCACTGAGGCCGTGCGCCGCAAACCCTACTCGGTGGTGCTCTTCGACGAGATAGAGAAGGCTCACCCCGACGTGTTTAACATTCTCCTCCAAGTACTTGACGATGGTCGCCTCACCGACAATAAGGGGCGCACGGTGAACTTCAAGAACACCATCATCATCATGACCTCGAACCTCGGTAGCGCCTACATCAGAGAACAGATGGCGAATGCCACCGATGCGGCAAAGGTGGAGGAGGTGCGTCGCCATGTAATGGAGATGCTCAAGCAGACCATCAAGCCCGAGTTTCTTAATCGTATCGACGAGACCATTATGTTCCTCCCCTTGAATCGTGAGGAGATAGCCCAAGTGGTTCGCTTGCAGATCAATGGTGTGTGTCGTATGCTTGCAGCCAATGACATTCGCTTGCTCCTCACCGAGAAGGCTGTAGACTATATTGCTGATGCAGGCTACAATCCAGAGTTTGGTGCACGTCCTGTGAAGCGTGCTATACAGAACTTGCTGCTCAACGTGCTCTCCACTAAGATACTGGGCATGGAAATAGACCGCTCGCGCGAAATCGTTGTTGATGCCAATGCCGAAGGGTTGACATTTACGAACTGATAGGTAAATAATGATACATAAGAAATCCATCCTTGCAAGGATGGATTTCTTATTTTACTGAGTAAGTATACTTTTTTATTTGTTAAGCTATACGTGTTGAAAATATTTTATAGTGTGAAGTCGAATGATTATGTAAGGGCTTCTACTTGGAGGTGAAATCTACATTGAAATAGCTTTCTAACTCCTGCTCGGCGGTGTGGGCTGTGTTGTCGATGTCGCGGATGATGATGCCATTCTCAAGCAGGGCGATGCGGGGGCATACGTCGGTGGTGTGGTTCAGGTTGTGGCTCGATACGAGGATGGTGGCACCTGTTTCCTTGTTGTACTCTGCCAATAGGTGCTTGATGACCGACTGCGATGAGGGGTCGAGGAAGTTGAACGGCTCGTCCAGGATGAGCAGCGAGGGGCGGTGCAGCATGGCACCGATGATGCCTATCTTCTGTTTGTTGCCGCGTGAGAAGTCGCGGATGAGTTTCTTTTGTCCCAATACTTCGCCATTCATAAAGCGGGCAAAGGGAGTGAGGCGCTCGTCTACCTCCTCTTTCTTCAGTCCGAACACACGGCCGAGGAAGTAGAAGTACTCCTCGGGGGTGAGGTAGTCGATGAGGAAACTGTCATCGATGAAGGCTCCTGTAGTTTTTTTCCACTCTTCGCTCTTCGATACATCGATGTCGTTGATATGCACATTGCCCTCATCGGCTTTCAACAAGTCGAGAATGAGGCGGAAGAGGGTAGTCTTGCCTGCTCCGTTGTTACCTACGAGGCCGAGCATAGTGCCTTGGACAATGGTGTAGTCCGCTATGTTGACGGCAACCTTTTCGCCGAAGCTTTTCTTGAGGTTATTGATGGTAATCATAAAATTGTTTTTTTTGTTTTGTCTAGGTTATCCTAGGAGATTCTAGATATTCCAAGGGTATTAATTATTCGTTATCGAAGCGCGGAATCCTTCCATATTCTCATACCTCCGCTTCATAAACCGCTTATAGATGTTGCGCAGCCACAGTGGATGAGTGAACGTGAAGCCCGATCCGATGCCGAGTATGATGAGCAGGGCTGTGGTTTCGTTGAATAATGTAATGAGGGGATTCATAATGAGTACCGGACCAAAGAACCCTGCCATGATAATTATCGTCTGGAAGAAGTTGCCACCGCTATTCTTACCCGTCAGCTTGGTGTTGAGGTTAAGCGTAAGCTTATTGTATACGGCCAGCTGCATCAGTACCCAGAAGGTGAAGCCGCTGGTGAGGAAGAAGCAGGCCAAGGCGCTGAGGAGCGAGATCTTACCCTCCGTGATGGGGAGCACCATGATGAGGAGTGGGATGAGGAGCAGGGCGCACTGCACGTAGTACTTGGCACGCAACAGGTTGAGGATAGACTCCTTGCGACTCATGAGGCCATCGAGGTAATTGCCCTCGTAGCTCATCGTCTGGCTCAGCACCATCACGCCCAACACGGCAAAGTTGTAGACGGTGATGAAGTAGCGCATGAAGGTTCCGTCGTACACATCGGTGAAGGCCAGTGCGGCACTGAACATAAGCATGATGCCCAGTCCCATATATAACTGTGTGCGGGGCACCTTGTTGCGGGTGAGCAGCTTGAGCTCGAGGCGCATGTATTCGCCCACCTCGCCGAAGCGGTCGAGAAACTTATATTCGGCCACCTTCTTCAGTTTCTTTACCACCTCAGTCTTAGATAGTTCCTTATATACTACGCGCTTCTGCAAGGTGTGGCTTAAGGAGAACATGAACACGATGGCGGCAATGACACCCAAATAGGCTTGCCACTCCCACAAGAAGAACCCTTCGCCCAGCTCCATGCAGAAGTTGCCGATATAGTTGGTGTCGGGCACGAGCAACCCCACGAGAAGCAGAGCATATACGGCAATGGGCACGAGGATGTACAGCATATGCTGGTTCATCAGTGTGCGGCACGTGATGTACCAGTAGTTGTTCAATAGCATCAGCAGCCAGTAGCCTACGAGGAAGCCTAGCACGCCCACGAAGCCGAAATACTTGAACAGCGTGCCAAAGCCGAAGGGTACAAGCATAAACATCCATATCAGGTTATAGCCACTCAGCCCATTCATCAGCAGATAGCTACGTAGCACGCGGTCTTTGCCCACGGGCAGCAGGATGAGAGGCTTGATCTCCTGTACTGGCAATCTGGTCATGGTAAAACGCATGACGAAGTCAACCATCAGCAAGTACAGCATACCTTTATTTAGTATGTGGTAAGGTTCCATCGAGGGGAATATTCCGCTAAACAATCCGATAAATAGGAAGCCGAACATCACGAGGTACACCAGCCACAGAGCCACTGCAAAGCCCATAAAGTATTTGGCAAACTTGTTCTGGTCGTACATAGGATGCCGCTTGGCTGCTATCTTTCGCAGGCGGCGTAGTTCGCGGAAGAGGTTGTATGCAGATATCATCTCTTAGTTAACAGTTTTATAGTGTCTTGTTATATGGCGGCAAAGATACTATCTTTTTCCTATTAGACGCAAGAGCAACATGAAAAACTACACGATAGAGGCAAAAAAACATCTATTCTTCTCGGTCCATTGTGCAAACATTTTATCACGTATTATTTTTTTGTTTTGCATACGGTTTGCTCTTATGCGTCTTTATTCCGCGATGCCCGATTCCTCCCAACTCCCCCTCTGTTTATAGAGGGGGTGCCCGTAGGGCGGGGGCGTTCCAAGCGAAGCGCGGAGCAAAGAGTTATAGCCCCTTAACCTCCACTCTTAATCACCTCAGCCAGGTTCTCTCGTGCGGTGCGCCATACGCGCGAGCCTACCGAGAGGGCGATGAGCAGCACGATGGCGAGAAGGATGACGGCGTATATCCACCAGGCGATGGGCGCTTGCTTCACGTATTGCGCCACCCACTCCTTCATTATCATATAGCCTATGGGGAAGGCCACGGCCGAGGCGGCGAGGACGATGAGTCCGTACTCCTTTATAAATATGGAGAGGATGTCCATCAGCGTGGCTCCGTGAATCTTGCGCAGGGCAATCTCCTTGCGCCTTTGGGCACAGGCAAGCGTCACGATGGAGTATACGCCGAACACGGCCACGAGGATGCAGACGGCGGTGATGATGCCGAGAATGAGCATGAGGTTGGTCTCGCTCCGGAGCTTGTCGGCCAACAAATCTTCTTGATAGCGCACCTTATAGATAATCTCAGGGAATTGCTTGCTCATCATCTTATCTATGGCAGCCTCGAACTCTTTACGCATCGTGGGCTCATAACTTATTGTAAGGTAGTAACCATACTTTGTCCAATCATTCCTTTCTCCATATATCTTGTTATAGCCCTGCCGACTTAAGAAGTAATACTTGGCTGGTAGCTCCATGAGTGATTCGGTGTGAATGTCCTTGATAACTGCCACCACCTCGTTTGCTCCCTGCTTCCTCCCTCCGTGTGACTTCCAATAGACCATACGTCCCACAGCAGTGTCCCATCCCAAGGCACGGCGCGTATTCTCAGTGATGACAATTTGATTCTCAGCCCAGTTCTCCTCACGCGGCAATGTGCCTTCTACAACTGTAAAGCCATAATCGGGGTGACCGATGTCCCAAAAGCCCGGTTCCATTGTAACTGTCGTGTACTCTCCGTCGGGCATAGCGCTTATCTCGCAGCCAAAGGTGCTTCCGCCTATTCCATTGAACGTACGCGCTATGTCGCGCGCATTCGTTACCATAGGCAACTGCATCATTTGGTGCGCTATCTGTCGGTCCATCATCGAAAAGAACTCCATGTTAAACTCTTGCGAACTGCGTGTGCCCTGTACATACATCATTGCGCGTCCCTTGATTGTGTAGCCCCAGTCGTTGTTGCGGAGGAAGTGTACTTGGCGCAGCATGACAATGGTACAGAAGATGAAGGTTATGCTTGTGGTGAGCTGGATGAAGAGGCTGGCCTTGCGCATCGCACCGCCAGACTGACGAGCCGAAAGGCTGCGATGTAGTGTACGATGACGCACAACGGCTATTGGTACCAGACTAACGACAAGGCAAACGGCCGCAATTCCCAACATATAGTAGAAAGACTGCAACTGTATGTAATAGCCGCCCAAGCCGATGGAGGCAAAGCGGACAAACGGCTCGCGCAGCCACTCTATGACGAGCGCTCCTATGGCCACTGCTGCGATGAGTACCATACTGTACTCTATCATAAACATCAGCAGTAGGCTACTGGTGGTGGCACCGCTGACGATGCGGAGCGCCATCTCACGCTGACGGCCACGCAGGCGGATAAGGTAGAGTACGAGGAAATTGATGAGTGCACACACTACAAGCAGTGTACTGCAAAGGGCAAAGTTCTGCAAGTGTGTATAGCGCAGGCTGAGGCTGTTGCCACCATATCGATGAGCCTGTACCAAGGGGATGGTAGCAGTGTGCAATGAGTCACCGTTCTCCTTACATATATTATATACCTTATCGGAGAAGGCTTGCACATCCACACCTTTGTACAATTTTGCAAACATCGTATCACTCCATCCCCATTCAGGGTTGAATTCTCGGTACATCATCATATTACAGTCTGCAAAGAGACTGTGCTCGTCAAACGGCTCATAAACAGCATCGATGACCAATTCCATATCGTTAATCAAATGGAATTTGTTCCCCACATAGTGCGTTGCATCGGGGAAAAGCAGCCGTGCCAGTGGCTCTGAGATTGCGACATGGTTTTCTTCCTTTCGCTCAAGGAAGGCCAAGTCGCCTTCCAGCAAAGGAATATCAAAAACTGTAGGGAAACGTTCATCAATATCCAGCACATGAAGCGTTGTACCCTCAATGATTCCATCTAACGGTTCGACCAATTGAATGGCACATGTGGCTTCCACTTCGGGTAAATCTTGAAGTAACGCTCTATATACAGCGCACGAAGCCAATAGAGTGGTGCCTCGTGCCTGCTCGCCACGGCTGTTACTGTATCGTTCATCTTGAAACGCATATATCCGTTCATAGTCCTTGTGCATGGTATCGTAGGTGTTCTCGTAGTGCATCCACAGGGCGGAGAGCGAGAGGCATACGAAGCCGGCGGCGAG
>JAZRFA010000138.1:0-41719 GCA_045661085.1 Bacteroidaceae bacterium | reverse complement strand
AAACACCATAGGTTGACCATGACGCAAGTAGATTGCATTCTTGGCACGGCCTTCCTTGTTGTATACGCTTTCGTGAGTACCATCATTGAAGATGACGCAGTTCTGCAAAATCTCGCATACCGAAGTTCCTTTGTGGGCGTGAGCGGCTTTGAGGACCTCTACTGTACCTGGAGCATCAGTGGCTACAGCGCGAGCGAAGAAATTGCCACGCGCACCGAAACAGAGTTCGGCAGGGCGGAAGGGATCCTCCACTGTGCCGTAGGGGCTTGACTTGCTGACAAAGCCACGCGGGCTAGTGGGTGAATATTGTCCCTTGGTGAGTCCATAGATACGGTTGTTGAGCAATATCATGTTGAGGTTGATATTGCCGCGGCTGGCATGAATCAAATGGTTGCCACCAATGGCGAGACCGTCTCCATCACCACTAACCTGCCATACTGACAACTCGGGATTGGCTACCTTACAACCTGTAGCGATTGCTGCTGCACGGCCATGGATGGTGTTCATACCATAGGTGTTCATGTAGTGGGGTAAGCGGCTTGAGCAGCCGATACCCGAAATCACAGCCACATTGTGTGGTGCTACGCCAATCTCGGCCACAGCCTTGTGTAATGAGGCGAGGAAGAAGTGGTCGCCACAGCCAGGGCACCAGCGAGGCTGGCCTTTCTTATAGTCTTGTGCGGTATATTTCGTTTCCATTGTTTTACTCCTCCATCATTTTAGTGAAAGCATCTACCAACTTAGAAGAGACGAAGGGCTGGCCCTTTACTTCGTTGTACTGATAAGGCACGAAGCCGTCGACCTTCATACGCAACCATGCGGCGAGTTGACCTCCGTTCTGCTCGGCAACAACTACCTTGGGGTATTTGCTCAGCACCTCTGCAGTGTTAGCTGGCAGGGGGTTGATATACTTGAAGTGAGCGAGCGCCACCTTCTTACCAGCGGTGCGCATCTCGTCCATCGCAGCGTGCAGATGTCCGTATGTACCACCGAAGCCCACGATGAGCAGCTCGGCATCCTCCTTGTCGCCCTCTACCACGAGGTTGGGCACGGGGATAGCGTCTATCTTCTGCTGGCGCAGGCGAGTCATCAGGTCGTGGTTCTCGGGGTCAGTAGAGATAGCACCTGTCTTGTTGTCCTTCTCCAAACCGCCGAGGATGTGCTGGAAGCCCTCACGACCCGGCACGGCCCAGTAGCGTACGCCATTCTCGGCTTGGCGCTGGTAGGGGGTCCATGTTCCCTTGAGTTCCTCGGGTACGTAAGGAGGATTGATGGGAGCATATTCAGCCAAGTTGGGTAGGCGGAAAGCGCCCGATCCATTGGCGATGAAGGCATCGGTGAGCAGTACCACGGGGGTCATGTGCTCGAGGGCAATCTTAGAGGCCATATAGGCTGCATCGAAGCAGTCGGTAGGTGATGTAGCTGCCAATACGGGCATGGGAGACTCACCGTTACGACCGAAAAGCACCTGTAAGAGGTCGGTCTGCTCCGACTTGGTGGGCAAACCTGTTGCAGGACCACCACGCTGCACGTCGAGCACCACGAGGGGAAGCTCCATAATAACAGCGAGGTTCATCGCTTCGGACTTGAGGCAGATGCCGGGACCTGAGGTCGATGTCACCGCCAAGGCTCCAGCGAATGAGGCGCCTACAGCCGATGCGCAGCCGGCAATCTCATCCTCGCACTGCACAGTGGTGACGCCCAGCGACTTGTGCTTAGAGAGTTCGTGCAACACATCCGTGGCGGGTGTGATGGGGTATGAGCCCAAGTAGAGTTTCAAGCCAGCCTTCTCAGCAGCAGCGATGAAGCCATAGGCTGTAGCCTTATTGCCTGTGATGTCCATGTAGCGGCCGGGCACCTTGTGCTTGGTCTCTACGCGGTATACGTTAGTAGCCGAGCTGTGTGTGTTGTGGCCATAGTCGTAGCCTGCCTGGATGACCTTGATGTTGGCTTCGGCGATGGCAGGCTTCTTGGCAAACTTCTCGCGCAGGTAGTTGAACGCCACGTTCAGATCGCGGTCGAAGAGCCAGCAAACCAGTCCGAGGGCAAACATATTGCGACACTTGAGCACCGCCTTGGGCTCCATACCACTATCGGCAAGGCAATCCTTGACCATCTGTGTGATGGGGCACGCGATGACGCGATCGGCATCAATGCCCATCTCGGCCAAGGGGTCCTCGGTCTCGAAGGCTGCCTTCTTCAGGTCGCCGGGGCCGAACGAGTCGGTGTCGATGATGATGGTTGCGTCAGGCTTGGCATAGCGGTACTGTGTCTTCAGTGCAGCAGCATTCATCGCTACCAGCACGTCGCACAAGTCGCCCGGTGTATACACCTTTCCCGAACCAATGTGCACTTGGAATCCCGATACGCCCGTAAGGCTTCCTTGCGGGGCGCGTATGTCGGCAGGGTAGTCAGGGAAGGTGCAGATGTCGTTACCTACGGTAGCCGATACGGTGGAGAAGATGTTTCCTGCCAGCTGCATACCGTCGCCTGAGTCGCCCGAGAAGCGTACGATAACCTCGTCGCGCTCCTTAACAATCAGTTGTTCGCTCATATTAATTGTCGTTTTTACAATCTTTTACCATCTTTAGTTATCGGGTGGCAAATTTCGTTATTTTTACCGAATAATGAAACAATTTGTATGATTATTTCTTGTTCACATCGAATTTGTTTCCCTTGGCTTGACTTTACCTGTTCCTCGCCAGTTAGTGATGTATACCTCGCTAACTAGTGATGCGCGCCTCGCTAGCTAGCGAGGTATGCGTCACTAACTAATGACGGATGTATTGTGTTAATCCTATTTGTACTTTTTGCACTTGGGACACAGGCCTTTCATTACAAGGCTAACCTCCTCCACTTCATAGTCGACAGGGAAAGGTAGGGCAGAGAGGTCGATGTCCTTGATGCAGAATGTCTCATTGCATACGGTGCAAGTGAAATGTATGTGTGGCGTGTGATGATGGCGGTGGGTGCACTCGCAACGGCAGAAGAGCTTGGAACCGCTCCCATTGTCAATGTCGTGCAGCACCTTGCGCTCAACGAAGAGCATCAGTGTGCGGAAGAGCGTGGAGCGGTCTATCGTAGCCATGCGTTGTTCCATCTCTGCGAGTGTGAAAGTGTGGTCATACGCAATAATCTCGCGCAATACCATCAGGCGTATGGCTGTGGGGCGTATGCCAGCCTCGGTCAATATCTGCTCGGCTTGGTCCATAGGGTCACTTCGTGCGGTTTATCACCACATCCATATAGGCGATGACAGATTGGCGTATACTTTCGTCGATGCCTTCAGGGAGTAGGTCTATGGCTTTCTGTCGATATTGCTGCATCGTGTACTCGGCATATTCAATGCCTCCCTTCTCCTTGGCAAACTCGATGAGTTCGTTGATCTCAGCGTCAGAGAGCTCTCCACTCTTGAGTCGGTCTATCATCGTGCGTATGTGTTCGTCACCCTGTGTGCGGACCGCATATATAATAGGAAGTGTGAGTTTGCCCTCACGCATATCGTTGCCAGTGGGCTTGCCCACGTCGTTGGAGTAGTAGTCGAAGATGTCGTCACGAATCTGGAAGCAGATGCCGATGTACTCACCTATTTGGCGGGCACGGGCGATATTTTCCTCCGATGCACCTACCGAGAGGGTACCCACCTCGGCACTGGTAGAGAAGAGCGAAGCGGTCTTCTTGCGTATGATTTCGAGATACACCTCCTCGGACACGAGTTTCTCATGGCTGTGAAACATCTGGAAAATCTCTCCATCGGCAAGCGTCTGCCCCAAAGTGCCCACGAGATTGGTGATGCGAGGATTACCGCAACGGCCTGTGAAGGCGAGGGCCATCGAGAGCAGATAGTCGCCCACGAGGACAGCCAGTTTGTTGTCGTAGATGGCATTCACCGAGGCTTGCCCACGGCGTTGCATACTCTCGTCTACCACGTCATCGTGCACGAGACTGCCAGTGTGGAGCAACTCTAGCGCGAGCGCCGCACTATACGTGGCGTCACTTACCTCGCCGAACATCTTGCCGAAGAGCAGCACCATCATCGGACGCATCTGCTTGCCCCGCTGCTTGTTGACGTGGAGGATAATCTCACGCAATAGTGGGTTGGGGTTCACAGCCAAGTCGTCCTGCATCTTTCTGAAGGTGGCAAACTCAGCTTCAATGGGTCGGAGTATGGTGTCGAATGTGCTCATACGAATGAATTAACGCGCAAATTTAATAATAAAACGGCTTATTTCGCATCTTTCCCATACTTTTAACTTCGTTCTTCTGTCAAAAATGGCGTGAAGTTTCAAGTTCCTAAGGCTCCTTTTAGGAAATCTGTGGCCTCGGCTCGCTTCTCTTCGAGGATGCGATATACGCGCTCGTAGTCGATGGGGCGAAGCAGCTCCTCCTCCCGCAGCTTGTAGTCATCAAAAGAATACACCAACCGCTCTTCTATGCCAAACATCTGTAACAGGGATTCGAATCGCGCCATTCCACGACTCTTGTTTCCGATGGCCACGAATGGTTTTCCGAACAATATGGAGAATATGCAGGCGTGAAAACTATCGGTAACGACAAATTCTGCATCGTAAAATCCTCGTAGCCATTGCTCTACTGGCGGCTGTATGCGTTCCTCAGGACTAAGATTATGATTCTCTGTCTGCGAGTTGGAATGGAAGGGCTTGAGAGTTTTCTTCTGTGATATAGAAGCGAGGATGTTATCCGTCTCTACTCCCTTGTCGAGAATATAGCACATCAAGTTACCTGAACTTTTGGGAGTGTCTCCCTTGATGAGCTTGATGTAATCCCTGGCATTAAGCAGTAGCGTGGGGTCTACCACCAGTGTGGCATCAACACCCAAGTTTTCTCTACACAATGTAACCCCCGAGGCCTCTCTCACACTGATGGCGTCGAACATCCAAGCCATCAGCGCGCAATCAACCGTGTCGGACTTGTCATACTCCCACTTATCTGTACCGAAAGATGCGGCATACGAGACTCGCTTCACCTCCCATCCTCTGGTAAATAGTAGAAAAGCATTCCCTACGCCTGGGAATGACTGTGCATAGCGTGCTCGCCATATCTGGTCACTACCTACGACAAAGGCGTCAAACTCGCCTTCTGAGATTTCAGAGATCTGTTCCACCACTCTGCGCACGATATGTTCGGAAATGAACTGGCTCGTGTATTTGGTTCGTGTTTTCCACAACTGCTTATAGTATTCGGGAGAGTAGATGATGGCATTCTTGCCTTTCAAGAGCCGCTTCACCTTACCCTTAACATACATCTCGATGCGGCGCTTTAAAGAGAAGTTGAACTGTTTGTCCTCATCAATGACTACAGCCTCGTGCCCCATACCTCGCAACACTTGTTGCAGGGCGTAGGCTTGCAAGATTCCACCATAGTTGGTGTGAAGAGGAAGGGTAAGGATCCCGATTCTCATACGTGCGCTTGTTTGTCTGTCAGGTTAATTATTTCTGTTCCGTTTGCAAAGTGGTAGAAATCCTTGATAATGGAGAATGCCTCATCACTCTTTATGACGTCACCTCTGCTGATAAAGCACAAGGGGACCTCGCCATAGAAAGAAGCCCAACGGCTGAATGTGCTGAGCGGACCGATGATACGGTCACATTGTGTCAACATATAAAGGTCGTGGATAGCGGTTGTATTGGAGGTCTTACAGATTTCCAATCCATCGAAGCCCCCAGTGTCTATCTTCTCATTGGTAGATATGGCGAAGCATACTTTCCTATCCTTGTACACTCCGCACAAAGCCTGCATATGTTGCTTGTACTCTTCGAACTCAAAGTAGTACTGTCCGCCCTCGAAAGTCTTGTAATCTCCCCTACGGATATGTACGCCGATGATGAAGTAGCCTTCACGTCTGTAACGCTCCATCACAGATTTTACCTCAGCTACTATATTTTGATTGGGGACGTAGAGCTTCCGGATTTCGTCCATTACGTAAGGAAAATATTCCTTGGAGGCTCGTTGTTGCCAACTATAGACAAACTTCTGGGAAGTCGTTCGAGCATAGAATCGATTGAGGAATCGATTGGCAAAAATCCAGGTCAAAAACTTCTGATACCTGGCATCGCCTAACCATTTTGTCAAGGTCTTGCTATACAGAGGGAACTTGATGTATGGATTATTGCGGAGATGGTCGAAATGTTTGATGTCCTTGTCCCAGAATAGTACGTAAGCCTTGTTCTGCGTACGTATCGCCCAACCTATGGTGTCGAGATATGACCACAGACGATTACACGTCTGCCCCGGCTTGTCCCAAATGATTCTGAAATCGTTCGGTATTATTCGATGGACTATTCTTTTCAGCAGGCTCTTGCGAACTGGTTTCTTTTTAGGAGCGTATTCATCTACAAGCTCCCTCAGCGGAGTCGTATCCAACCGTTCAAAGAACTCGCTTCGTCTCGGATGGGCCTCTACACTTCTGTAGTATGTGGTTACTTCTCGCTTGAATTGCTCCAAAGGATGCTCTTCTTTGAGTGCATCGGTCTTGTCCAAAAGTTCTTTACCTTTATTGGTATGCACCAATACGGCGCTTGTCCCCTTGTTATCGGCAAACTTTGAGTTATACTTCTCAATCCCCCAGAAGTCTGCAATCGATAGGTCGCTCTCGCTCTTGCCACTTTTGCTTGGGCACGAATGGCATAAGGGGCGCAAAGACAAACGGGACAGAAAACTGCTCATAAAAACATTTTCCGAAGAGGGTTGCAACAAACAGCTCTCTTTTATGGCAGAAGAACAAAGTCGGAAACCATATTTTGACCAGCCATTGGTCTTGTCTCTGAATGAGATATCTGTAATCTTCCCTTTCGAACACATCTCATCCAAGTACTTTTGCCATACAAAAGGACTGGGTACACCGTGGCAAACGACATCTACTGTCAACAGATTATCGTAATCTTTGCGAAGGAATCTTTTCAGACCTGCGATTTGGCAGGGAGTACCTGTAAAGAGTACCTTACGCCCTTGCAGCAAGAAGTCTTTTGCTTCTTTATAGGTATTCCCGATAGTGCTCTGCACATACTTTGAGCCACGAAAAGCGGCCAATCCATCGATGGTTTCTGTCCATGCGTGGATAACGTCCCACTCTTTGTCAAACTTAGCCCCGAAGACGACTCCTCCCTCGCGGATTACTGCCTCGGCCAATAACGTGAAGATGCCTCCCGAAGAACTCTGACGGCGCAGGTCTTCATCATAACTTCGCGCAGCATAGACCTTCAGCGGTAGCGTTGGTGAGGACTGATTAATGACGGGGCATACTTGCTCACACAGACCACAATCGGTACATGCATCCTTATTTACGACCGGATAAAGAAATCCTTCTGCATCTGCTTGCATCGTGATGGAACGGTGTGCACAGATAGAGGCACATGCATGGCAGCCGCAACAGTCCTTCTTGTCTTTAATCTCGATCATCGGCGACGGAGTTTAGCGATTACACTTTCGATGGCTTTGCCAACCATGGCACGTTCCTCACGATTACATCCCACAAAATAGATTGCCGCTGCCGAAGAGAGTACGGAGAGGCTGCATAGCACGAAGAACCTTGCTACGCCCGACGGCATCAACACATAACACACAGCTGGAACTATCAATGAGAGCAGGGTGACCACGACCACATTGCAGTATACCTTTGTGACGAACTTTCCCACGGGAAAATCAATCATCCTGCGGAGAAACCACAGACGAGCTACAAGGCAGAGTTGCGACACGATGATGGCCACGATTACTGTAACCTCAGGGAACCATCCCCATCGAAGCAAGAGATAGGAGATGGGCAGATTAAGCAATAGGATTCCTCCTACCACTATCTGATACACCTTTATCTTGCCCGTTGCGGTTTGCGCCGTGATGAGTGTGTGCGATATGATTTCGGCTAGGCTCAGTACTAATACCAATCTAGTAAAGAATACCGTATGTGCTGGGACCTCATCCAGCCACACTTGCAAGAATGACTCTATCTCAAAGATGATAGGGATAGAGAGAATCATGAAGATGTAGTATGACAACTTGGTACCTTGGAACATCAGTTTGTGCATACGCTCCAACTGCCCTGCAGCATAGTCCTTGATAATTTGAGGGTTGAGCGCCATGGTGAAGTTACTGATGAACTGCATCACCATTCCATTGACCTGCATCGCAATGCCACGAGCTGCATTGATGGATGCTCCAAAGAACGTATTGATAACCACGTTCACGCCCTCGTTCTTCATCAAACCTGCCGTGTTGCCGATAAAGCTCCACCCGGCAAAACTGAATATCTCACCAAACAACTTCTTGTCATACACGCACTGATAGTCGCACTCCACGAAGTTACGCTTACAATACCTCCAATAGATTACCTGCGAGATGATGGCTGGTATGATGTTGAGCACAGCCAGCAGCTTCAGCTTATCACCACCATAGAAGTATATGGCACACACTATCAGCAGCTTTGCCGTAGCATCAAAGATGGTCAGATAGGCAAAGGCCGACATTCTCTCGTGGGCAATGATGGCCGCCCTATAGGGGACGGAGAGCAGATTGACGGCAAAGATAAGGGTAGAGCACTGCAACACCCAGTTGGCCGCATCGAGCCTGTCGGGCGCTATTACCATCCGATGATTCAGGAACCATACTCCCGCCGTTTCAATGGCAAGGAGCACGATGACGGCAAGGACGATATGGATATTGATGGAGGTGGAGAAGACTACGCGGAGGTGCTTCATGTCTCCCTTGCCCAGCCCGAAGGTGAAGAATCGGCTCACAGCACCGGACAGGGATGCCGACAACATGGAGAACATCGACACCAAGCCACCGACAACGTTGTTGATGCCGTAGTTGTCAACACCAAGCGCCTTGAGCATCACACGGGTAGTGATGAAGCCAATCACCATCATTACCAGCATTCTCATATAAAGGAGGCCGGTGTTCTTGGCTATACGGCGAGTGTTCGGATCCGACATACTATTGGGCTAATTCCTACATATGGATACCAGAGTATCACTATAGTGAAACTGCAATATCAGCGTATAGATACTCGAGTTTCTATACCATGATATTGCAGTTTCGTTTATGGATTTATCCTACCTGGCTACCGGGCTTCACCTCGCGGAGGAGTGAGGTAACGGCAAGTGAACCATCGTGGTCTACGGCGCTGAGGATCATGCCTTCGCTCACGAGGCCGTTCTTGAACTGGCGGGGAGCGAAGTTGGCGATGAAGAGCACCTGCTTGCCCACGAGTTCCTCGGGGGCGTAGTGCTCGGCGATACCGCTCACGATGGTGCGGTCGGCGAGGCCATCGGCAATCTTGAACTTGAGGAGCTTCTTCATCTTGGGTACACGCTCACACTCGAGTACGGTACCTACGCGAATGTCGAGCTTCTCCCACTCCTCGAACGACACGAGGGGCTTCACAGGCTCGGCCTTGTAGTTGGCAGCCTCGTTGGCCTTCTTGATATCTTCGAGGCGTTGCATCTGTGCATCGATGGCGCTGTCCTCGATTTTCTCGAAGAGGAGCTCTGCCTTGCCGAGCTGGTGGCCTGCGGTGAGCAGGTCAGTGCGACCGAGCTGCTCCCACTCGAATGTTTCCATACCCAACATGCCGCGCAGCTTCTCACTGCTGAAGGGGAGGAAGGGCTCGAAAGCAATGGCAAGATTGGCAGCCAACTGAAGCGAGAGGTTGAGGATGGTGCCTACGCGCTCCATGTCGGTCTTGGCGAGCTTCCAGGGCTCGGTGTCTGCAAGATACTTATTACCGATGCGGGCGAGGTTCATGGCCTCCTTCTGTGCCTCGCGGAACTTGAAGCCGTCGAGTAACTTCTCCACCTCGGCCTTCACATCCATGAACTCGGCGATGGTAGCCTTGTCATAGTCGGTGAGCTCGCCACAAGCGGGCACCTTACCGTCGAAGTACTTGTGGGTGAGCACGAGGGCACGGTTCACGAAGTTACCGTACACGGCCACGAGCTCATTATTGTTGCGTGCCTGGAAATCCTTCCAGGTGAAGTTGTTGTCCTTAGTTTCGGGGGCATTGGCGGTGAGCACATAGCGCAGCACGTCCTGCTTGCCGGGGAAATCCACGAGGTACTCGTGCAACCATACAGCCCAGTTGCGCGAGGTTGAAATCTTGTCGTCCTCGAGGTTGAGGAACTCATTGCTGGGCACGTTGTCGGGCATCACATAGCCGCCGTGGGCCTTCATCATGGTGGGGAAGATGATGCAGTGGAACACGATATTGTCCTTACCGATGAAGTGGAGTAGGCGTGTCTCCTCATCCTGCCACCATTTCTCCCATGTACCCCACTTCTCGGGCTCGTTGTCGCAGAGCTCCTTGGTGTTGCTGATGTAGCCGATGGGTGCATCGAACCATACATAGAGCACCTTACCGTCGGCACCCTCCACGGGCACGGGGATGCCCCAGTCGAGGTCGCGTGTCATGGCACGGGGCTGGAGATCCATGTCGAGCCACGACTTGCACTGGCCATATACGTTGGGGCGCCACTCCTTGTGACCCTCGAGAATCCACTCCTTCAACCACTGCTGGTATTCGTTGAGTGGGAGATACCAGTTCTTGGTCTCCTTGAGGATGGGTGTCTCGCCCGTCTCCTTCGAGCGGGGGGTGATGAGTTCGGTGGGCTCGAGGGCACGTCCGCAACCCTCTTCGCACTGGTTACCATAGGCCTGCTTGTGGCAGTAGGGGCACTCGCCCACTACATCGCGGTCGGTGAGGAACTTCTCGGTCTTCTCATCGTAGAACTGCTTGGTAGACTGCTCCACCAGCTTGCCCTCATCGTAGAGCTTGCGGAAGAAGTCCGACGCAAACTTGTGGTGTACCTCCGAAGTGGTACGGCTATACACATCGAACGAGATACCAAACTCCTTGAAGCTCTCCTTGATGATACCATGGTAGCGGTCCACCACATCCTGCGGGGTGATACCCTCCTTGCGGGCACGCTGTGTCACGGGCACGCCATGTTCGTCTGATCCGCCCACGAAGAGCACCTCCTCGCCCTTGAGGCGGAGGTAACGCACATAGATGTCGGCAGGCACATACACGCCCGCCAGGTGACCGATATGTACAGGACCATTGGCATAGGGGAGTGCCGAGGTCACGGTCGTACGCTTAAATTTCTTTTCCATATTGTAAATCGTCCTTTTTTTTGCTATCGAGATGCAAAAGTACAAAAAAGTTGTATATGAAGAAATATTTGGGAAATAGTTTAGAGAATTAGGAGTTAGGAATTAGGAATTAGGAGTTGGGAGTTGAGGCTCCTCGATGCGTGCCCTGCCGGATGGCAATAATTCCTAATTCCTAATTCCTATCTCCTAATTCCTAATTACCCTTCGTGAGCACGATGGGCTCCTTGTTCGCCACGAGGGTGTAGAGCAAATCCAGGTCTACGGACTTGGCAACTCCGCTCTCCGTATAGTTGAAGCTATAGGTCACGCCCTCAGCATCCGTATAGTACAGGTCGATGGGGTCGTCATCCCAGTTGAACTGGTACTCATCACGCAGGTTCAGTTCGAATTTTCCATCTGCAATGATAGCCATTACACCGATACGGGCACCTGTGCGATGACGCACGAAGGCCACGAAAGCATTGTGAGGTATGGGATGCTGTGTACCATCCTTCTCATAGTAGATATTGCCCATAATATGCTCGGTTCTCACCTTGAAGGTCTTGTCCCAATAGACCACCTTCTCCTTGTTGGAGGAGATGATGATGTCGCCCTTCGAGGTGATGGAGGTCTTCTTGAAGGGGAGGAGCTTGCGCTCTCCTGTCTGGTCGATGCTAACATTCGGTACGACACCCCCATAGTCATCGTATCGCGATGTAGCCCCATCCCCATTGTGAGCGGAAGCAAAACCGAATGTTCTCTCATCTTCACGTTTCTTGCTGACGGTGTAGATGAAGCGTCCGGGTGTTCTTGGATCTCTTTTCAACTTGTTTGCCGTCTTCCAATTCTCCGGCAGACGAGCCTCATCAATCTCCAGCATCGGAGCGTCAATATAGACTTCAAACTCCTCACCGAACACCTCTCCGAAGGGATGTACCGAACGTCCGTCTGAACCTTTGAAGCTGGTGATATCCAAAAGTATATCTACCAGCTGACCGGGCTTGTAGCTGAGCGATACCTCATCCACGTTCTCCTCTTGCGACCCGTGCGTCTCGTTACCGAGAAGTTTTTCGTCAGCAGGGATGGTGATTGAGCTACTGCCGTCTGAAATTTGTATCTGGGCTGCAAAGCGGTAAGGTCTGTAATGCGATACGTCGAAAATTACCGAACGGTATTCGTTGCCCCCGTAGTTACCGGTATTGGGAGTTATGCCATCGCGCTTGTACTTAAAGGCATACGGGTTCGCTGTCTTGTTCGACGACACGCGTACCACATCTCTGTTGTCGGTACTATTGGTGAGCAGATAGATATTGTACGATCCATCCTTTTGCAGTCCATATCTTCCGTCTTCATCTTGTGCTTCTTTATTCAATGTTCTGAATGCCATCACTCGTCCATTGGAACTCCATGTATTTTCATCGAACTTGATGACTTCTCCCTCCCAGGCTCTATCCTCCATATCTTCATACATTCCAGGGTTATGCCCAAAATAGTCGTCATAGGTGCTAAAGGCTTTCGTGTAAATCAAGAACTCATCGAGAGCATTCTTTCCCGGGTTCGATGTATGGTTAAATCCACTATAAGAACCATCGCTCTCTCGTTCCTGCAGGTCAATGGTGAAAATCAGTGGCGAAGCCTTCTTCTGGGGTACGAGCATATAGTAGAGTTCCTCATCTTGTGCATATAACGATTCATAGAGATGGAGGTTCTCTACAAATATGCGGCGGTGTGTGTCATTGTGTCCGCTGAATACCACTTCTTTTGTAATAGTCTCAAAGAAGTTGGCCTCGATGTGTACAGGTTCCGTATCGTCGTCTTCGTGTTTGAGGATGGATTTCATATGCAGGCGATGCTTGCCCGGCTCCGTCACCGTGTAGGCATACTTGTAGTCGATATCCTCCCAGTCGGCACCGAAGTATCCCTCCTCGCCCTTGATGTAGATGGGCAGCTGCTGACCCGACTCAGAGCGTATGTCGAGGTGGTTTACAGACATCAGTACCGTGAAGGGAAACAGCGCCTCGGGGCAGGTCTCGGGTACGGTGAACATCAGCGTCACCTTCTCTTCAGCCACACCATACACCTGCGACGATATCCACGAGGGAGTGAAGTGTTGGGTGCGGATGATGTTGATGTTAATCTTGCGCTGCAGCTTGCCGTGTTTGATTAACAGCGAACCTGCCTGCTGCTCATTGCCGTCGTACATCGGATAGAAGCGCAGGGTAACGGTGCCTTCTCCAGTGGAAGTGTTGTAGTTATTGGTGATGTTGCTGTAGGCCACATTGTTGTCAATCCAAGTGATTTCGGGAGCCGAGTTACCGTTTTTGTTGGTATATTTATAGGGGAAGGTCCAGTCGGTACCTGCATACTGATCGCTGCTCAGCACATAACTTGTTTGCTCCACCCAAAGGGTCTCCACACCATCCGAAATTTCGTTGACCCACTCGTCGATAGATATCCACGCATTGTTCGAAGCGGGTGCGGTGAGCGCCTTCTCGAAGGTGTCCTGTCCATAGGTAAGCGCTCCCGTGATAGTGATATTGTAGTGGTGGTTGCGCCTGATCATGAAGTTTCCACCATCGCTATTCTGCATCACTACGCGATAGTACTTGTCATCAGCCTCAGTCTCATTCGGCTTATGGCCTTTGATAATCACGCTGATGAGCTTGTCTCCAGAGTTCTCACTCTCGAAGATGTAGTCCTCAGGTTTGGTGTTGATGTTCGAGATGTCCGACATCAGTGTCTGGTTGTTGGGGAGCGTTACAAAATCTGGAGTGCTCTCCCAATTGTCAACGATATGGAAATGGAGTTCGGGATGGTGCGGAGCCACCGTACCGAAGGCGGGGATATTCACCGTGCGGTAACCGGTAACGACAAAGTGGTCTGTATCCCAATCATCGATTGTGACCTTGGCCTGATTGCGGATAAGCTTGACTCCTTCGTACGTCTCCCCTCCGATTGTATATTCCAAGGCAGCAAGCTGATCATGCATAGAGGCATCGCTCTCGGCATCCATCTCGAAGTGCGACCAATAGACAAGCATTCCCGAACCGCCCTCCATATTGGCTACCACCATGCTCTCCGTCTGCCCCGGGAAATCGGTCTCATCATAGAGTCCCTCACTGTGATTGGCCAGGAAGTGTATGATGCGGGTATGGCTAGGGATTACGGCTTCGTATGTTCCTTTGTCAGAGATACCTGATTCAGGGGCAGCAGCATGCGCTTTAAGTGTTGCCGTCTCCGAACTGATATAGAGCCCAAACTCATTGAAGCAGAAGAGCGTCATATTGTTCACATCTAGTCCGTCGGGGTCCACGGCACGTGTGCTTACACCGATGGTAGGAGACGAGGCATTGGCCTTGAATGTGATTCGGGTATATCCCTCAGGCACATCATCGACTTGAGGAACATCGATATCCTCTCTCACACAGGCGGTGAGCAGGATGAGGAGCGAGGTGAATAGGTATAGGGTTCGTTTCATCGTATGCATTGTATATTAGAAGACATCACGTACGCAACGGATGGCTACATCGGTAGCTTCCCAGGGATTGTCAAGTTCAGTGACACCATCTTGATTATGCTTATTGTTGTAGACAGGTCCGCTGGCACTCATGTAGTAGGCACCATTGAGCAGGTAGTCAATGGCATCGGCATTATCTCCACTCCTGCCTTGAATGTCCATAATAATTTTAAGTTCAGCTTCGGTGGGTAGGCGCCAGTTGTCATAGACCACTACGGGGTCCTTCTTGTCGTCGTTCACATCGTCCACCTCCACATAGTTCTTGGCGTGATCGGCAAAAACAATCAGTTTCTTATCGTTCGACATCGTGGACAAGCCGCTATATGTAGACAGGACTGCACCCAAGCGTGATGCAATAACAAAGGAGGGAGAGACAAGTTTGGCATTCTCAGGATCTCCTGCTGTATGTCCATGCTCGTCAATCGCAGGACGGCCAATGGTGTATTCATCTGATGACGCCATTACACGTACATGGTAGTTACGTACATTGTGATTTTCACAAAGTGACTCTGATTTTGTCCATCTCCTGTTCCTGTATGTGAAAGAATAGTAGTTAATGGCATAGTTCTGACTATTATTTTGCTTGTTACCTCTAACCTTTGAAATTGTCCATCCCGTACCTCCGCTACTTGTTGTCGGAGTAGCACTGGTGTAGGTATATTTCACTTCTCGATTAGCGGTATTGACTTCTTTGATTTTTTCAATGCTCACAACGTGGTCACCATCATACCGATATGTTGTAGGAGAATCTCCTGAAGTAGTACTGGTACTGGTATTTCCATTCCATGTATGCCCTCCCGAAGTACGGTGATAATAATCGTCACGATACGAATACCACGGCAGGCTGTTGGTAATGTATATCAGCGGATATTGCTCCACATCTACGAACTCGGTCAAACCCTCTTTATTGGTCACCTGGAGTCGGAAGTAGCGAATGGTATTGTTGGTGGGGATGTCGCTGTGGACAGCGATGTTACCCGAAACGGTGCCATTTTCGGTCGTTCCGCTGATATTTCCTTCATTATCTTTAAGCGTAATCTTCTGATTGTACTTATTATTATAGTAAGCACTATTCGGTACCAGTGTAACCGTGACGGGCGATGAGGATGAGAAGTAGAGCGAGGTGTTGTCGTCGGCCACGTTGTACATATATAATTTCTCCTTATTGACCTTCAAGTATTTCACGCCGCTTTCTCCCGAGACATCCAAATTGACCTGCTCCCAAGGTGCAGTGAAGTATTGGATGTCTTCCACCTCTTCAGGTTCGTTGAAGTCCTCGGCTCCAGGCGCATTGAGGTTTACGCGCAAGTCGTAGTAGGTGTTGCGCTTGATGAGGTGGTACGACTCGTTGTTAGTTCCTGTCTCCTTCTTGCTGAATGAGAGCTGGTAATAGTTGTTGATATACTCCACCGTGTTCCCATTCTCTGCATGTTTGAGAGGGAGCATCAGTACCACGGAGGTGCCTCTCTCGAATACATCATCCTTTAACCACGTGTGTGAATAGCAATAAAGTGTAACTTGCACCGTATAGTTCGCAATATTTCCTTCGCTGTCCACTATCACATTGCCATTCGCATCTTTCATCGGACTCATCTGGAAGTAGGGAGTCTGCGAGATGGTCGTCGACTTCCAATAGGGTCTTGCACCGTTTTCGTTGAGCGGATAGCCTCCCTCTGCTGCAAGTGTCGTGCGTATAGGCATATTGCGCACCATATAGCCCTGCGACAAAGCCATGAGTTCGGGCGTGAAGGTCACCTTATCGCCAGGATTGATGGTAATCTGTACTTTGGCTGCCGCACGGCGTAGGGTCACCTTGATGGTGATGTCATCGTCTGTCTTAGGATCATTGATGACGATTTCTCCAACTGTTTCAGGTTCTTTATCTCCCATATAGGCCACACCATCCATTAGGAACATCTGGGGATAGTGGGGATTCTTGATGTCGAAGTCAACGCCCGTAAGATGAATCTTCTCGTCCGTCTGGTCGAGTCTCAGGAAGTCCGCGTGGTTAATGATGTTACCGTCTTTATAATAAGCCGATTCGGCGAGCGTGCTGTTGGCAATGATGTAGAAACGGTACGGGACATTCTCTTCGAAATCCTTTTTCGTCTTGCCGATGGTAGCCTTTCCTTCAGGTGTACTTGATACATTTATCCGCTCATAATGGAACGGGGTGTAACTACTACTGCCGTCGTACTTATATACCACCACATCGATATGGCTCATATAGGACTCACACTCATTATCCTCCTCCGTCGCACGTGTAGCGACGCCCGGTGTCAGGAAATTCAGGGTGATATATTTCTCCCCATCCGATGTACCCGTCTTTATCTTATCCAACTCCGAGGTGCAGGACACTGCCGAGAGCAGCATTACCACGAGTGCAACTATACATACTATCCTATCTTTCATATTCTCTCTTTAGTCGTTCCCGCCATTACCTTACTGTGCAGCAACGTGCTTGATGTTTATCAATTTTGGATTATCTCCGCTACCCGGCCACCTGATATTATCGTACTCACCATTTACATACAGATTGATGTACTGGTCTGTCCATTCCTGATAATAGGTGATACCAAATTCGATATTCGTCGTACCTGCTCCGTCATTGCTCAAGGGGAAGAGTACGATGTGATACCATTCGTCGGGTTTGCATGCATTCAAATCGTCTGTTAGCTCTTTCTGTGCTTCAGGGGACGAGTCAAACACAAGCTGCTCTATTGTTGTTGAGGGGTTGTAAAGATATACACGTACTTGATAATTCTCTTTCGAACCTCTGAATACAGGTTGCCAATCCACGTCTGATGGAGCTACAATTTGGAAATAACAGTGGAATCCATCCAGTTCTAGATTTCCTGCATTGTGATGCATCTCAGGTTTCTGAGTGATCACATATTTTGCCTGTTCAGTAGCATTGAGGTTCAAGAACTCAAACGGCACCACCGGATTATGATACGTCGGGTATGAGAGGTCGTGTTCCTTATACTCCTTGCCATTGCCATCCCAGTCCTCCGTGGTCCAGTCGGCCACGGTATACTCCAGCACGAGGCTTGAGCCGGCGATGCTGAGAATCTCAAATTCGTAGATATGGTTGCGCACGATGTTGTAGTGGCTACCCTCCACAGGTGCTCCATTGCTATAGTTGCAGAACGATATAGCATCCTCGAAGTACTTCGTTTCGCTACCTATCTTGAACTCCAGGCTTATCTTGTTGCGCTCGCCCGAATAGTTGATGTTGTCATACTCGGTCACGTACACATAGTAGTTGCTAGTCTCCTCATCCTTGATGAGAGGCAGGTTTACCGCCGCGTGGCGGTAGACTCTATGGCAGTTCTCTTGGTCGAGCACGCGCGTATTACTTGCTTGTTCCCATCCGCTGGGGAGGGCATAACCCGTTTGGTTGTAGTATTTTAGTGTGGCTGCGGTGATTTCGGTATTTTTTGCCTTGAGCGCATCGCTCAGCTTCACCTCCACCTTGGCAGCTGCGCGCAGGAGCCAGATGTCGCCTAGGTCCAGATTGTCTTGCGTATAAAGTGCAGACACATTGGCCTCCTGCACTCCCCACATCGGGATGGCCGACGCTTCATTGGCAGGGTTCAGCCGCGTGTGGCTATAGGTGATATACCCCTCACCGCTGAGGTTGTCTCCACAGTTGGCAAGCACCATAAACCTGTAGTTTGGCTTGTCGGTGTGAGCATTGATATACGCGATAGCTTCGGCAGGTAGCTGCCCTACGAACTGGAATGCGGTGTGGGCTTCGTTGATGGGCCAGTAGTCGAGATCGCGTATCTCGCCTATGCGAGTGCCGTCTGTGGCGAGTATCACTAGGCGCATTTGGTCGGGCAGGATGCGGTAGTCGAAGGGGACACCCGTCTCTGACGGATACACCTCTCCCCAAGTTGCTCGGGTGTGCCTACCCTCCACAGAGACCGTAAACATCACGTCGTGCGGCTCGTCGGTGGACACAATGCACGTGTCTGCATCGAATACGCACGACACAGGCACAATGCCCACGATGAGCAACATCAGATATTTTACGAACTCTCTCAACTTGCTACCTTATTTATATTATTTTGTATATGTATTAGTCCAAGTCAGTATCATTGAGCACCACTCGCCACGAGTTGATATAGATGACCGAGCTCACCCATTCGCCCTCGTCGAGGAAGAAGGTCATCGTGTACTCATCCTGGCGATCGAGGTACTCCTGGTCGCCCATCTCCTTGCGGTAGTTGCCCTTGACAAGCAGGGCATAGTCGGCCAAGGGGATGCGGAACACGTCCTCTCCCGTGGCGCGGTTCTTGATGTGTAGCACGGGCGAATGGCCTGCTCGCATACGCCCGATAGTCAGCTCGGCCAGGGCCACGTTGACCGATGTCACTGCTCTGGTGTAGTCCTCCATATCGGCACTGCCCGTGCTCTGGTGCCAGGCCGAGTAGGTGATCAGCTCATCGGAGAGCAGCGTGTTGTCCCAGTCGTAGAGGCCATTGCTGTCGTTGATCTCGAAGATGAACTTGTCGGCATCCACATCGTGGCCTGACATCTCGTGCAGGAGGATACGGATGGTGTTGGTGTTCTTCATGAGCGACATCGTCTCCGTGTATGTGCCTGGGTAGTCGATGACATTCAGCGTCATCGTGCCGTGATACAGCGGCAGGAGGTCTTCGCTCACGCTAGCCTCTCCCGCATCGTTGTGTTGGCGGTGCATCTTCACCAGCATCTCCTGCAGCGTTGTCAGGCCCACCACGGTAGTGGGTAGCAGGTCAAACGACTCCTCCTCCATCAGTCCTCCCCACGCCAGGAGCGTGTATTGTCCGGGGAGCAGTTCGAGGGGTATCTCAAAGGTGCCCGATGCGAGGGCAGCCTTGTCTGTGGTGGCAATTTCTTGTACGAGGATGTCGTCCTCGTTGAACACATAGAGTGCAATCGAGTTCACCTCGTGGGCAAAGGCGTCAGCAAACTTGATGTTGTAGTCGTACTTGAAACGTATGCGGTAATACACACCGCAGTCTCCCTCACCCTCAAATATGAGTCCACTCTCACACGAAGCCATCCCCAGCATCGTCGCCACCACGGACCACGCCAGCAAGATTCTTCTGAATAGTTGCACTCTGTTCATTTACTGTTTTGTTATTGAATAGTTTAAAGAGACCGCTCTACGAACGGCCGCAAAGCAGTCTCTCTCTGTTAGTTGTTGTATAATACGTCCTCCTTATGATTAGGGCTGAACATTTACCTCCTGAGAAACCAAGCGCCATGAGAGTACGCGTACCTCAGCAGATACATAATCGCCAGTAGTAGTGGGGTCATCAGGATAGTCAAGATTTCCCGTTGGGGTGTAGACCGGGCTACCGAATCCTCCGAAACTATTGATGACTACATTGTAGATGTGGTTACGGACAACACCATAGTCTCCCAATTGGTCACCTTCCAGTTTGTACCCAAGGTGAGCGATGTCAACCGAGTAGAGGGTCTCACCACTTTCATAGTATACGGCCTTTTCTATGCCGCCCAAAAGTTCGTTCATCTCAGTTGGAGTCTTAGCAGTATAAGTCTCTCCCGACTTGGTAAACCAACTCTCTTCCTGTGCTGAGGTAGACAATTGGAACTTAACCGTATTGGTACCCTCCACCTCAACGATTTGCAAATCATCGGGGCCAATGGTTACACGTTTATTATTTGCTTCATCCCACCAATAATACTGGAACTTAATGGTACTTGCCACAGCGGTACGCAAGTCTGCTTCGCCAGCGTAGTAGGTCGAGTACCAACGCGCCAAGGCAAGAGGCTGATAAGTGTCATCATCCTTCTTCTCCTGGAGTACTGCCTTAAGAATTACTTTGGTGCACTCTGAGGCATCAGTGAGAGCATAGTTTGTATTCTCACCGACATAGGTGTAGGTGTTGTCTGCATATGTTCCATCAAGAACATCATCATTATTTCCCATAGCCAAAGAGAAGGTAGCGGGGAATGTGTTTTCTGCAATCTCGCTAAAAGGCAAAGATGTTGCCCAATAGCAACGATACCACTCTGCATCATTCCAGGTAAAGCCCAGACCGGTCCAAGTGGGATCAATATGCTTCAGTAAGTAAGATTGAGCAAAGTCATTGTAGAGTCCCCATCCCTTCACCTGTACATATACATCCTTGTTGCTACCTCCAATCGTTACGGGCTTTGTAACTTTGAAACGATTGTCTGTAACATCATTCTTTGCGGTTACGGTTACCTTAGCAGCGATGCGCTCTACATAGATCGTTACAGGATTTGCTTTAGCATTCGCTTCATCCTTGAAGATGTCGCTTGCGGTAATAGGAGTGCCTACGACAGCCTTAGTGCCATCTGAATATACCGCATTGCTCATCACGAAATTACCTTCGGTGTTCTGAATGCCGGTTGCAGCATGTAACTGCTCGAGAGAATATGCCTGTCCTGGTGATGGTGCCCAGTTGAGAACCGCAACCATTTGACTGGGATAATCTCCCACATAGGTGCTAAGAACCAGGACTGCATTCTTGATGTCAGAGACATTATCCATATCCTCACCCTTATTGGTCAGAGTAGCCGAGACCCAGTTTACACCTTCGGTAGCAGGAGCGGTAGCCGGGCCTGAAGTCGCAGTTACGGGGAATGCGGAACCATCCGCTTTGAAGAAGAAGAAATAGGCCGAATTTACTGCACGCTCTGCGGCATCACCCTCTTGGTAATCGTAACCTTCACCTTCAGCACGAGTACTGTTGTCAGTAGCATTCAGGTTAATCGCGATATACGAGTTCTCCACCTCACCTGAATGGACATTGTTTCCCTCATTCAAGTCGTTGTTGCAAGCGACGAACCCTAATGCCGCCAATGCCACGAATAACATTTTTTTCATATTACACTCTTTTTTTAATTATATTGTTGTCATACAAGGTTGGTTTCGCCAACACCTCAAAGTATTGGCGAAACCGACCATTGCTATTAGAGCTCGTAGTTGTGCTCTACCACTCTCCATGAGAGAACGCGAACCTCTGCCGAAACATAAGTTGTGATTTCAGCAGGCTTCTCAGGATCGAACTTAGTGTTACCGTTATACACGGGAGTACCAAAGCCTGCGATACTACCGATATTCACCTTATAAACGTGGTTACGCACTACACCATATTGTGTCTCAGCTACGGTCGAAGGAAGATGCTTGATGTCGGTATAGTAGTAAGTCTGACCACCCTTATACAACAAAGCAGGCTCTACACCACCAAGGATGACATTAACAGCATCCTTTGTAGATACCTTGAATCCCTCTGCAGCAGAGTAGGTGTACCATTCCTTGGCCTCACCATCGGAAGAGAGTTGGAAGAATACGTGATAAGCCTCCATATCGGCAGATGTATTGGGGTTGGGCTCGTTAGCCTCTACTACCATCAAGTGACCGGGCTCGATGCTCTTGTATTCTGTGCCATCCATATAGTAGAGCTGTGAAGCAAGCGTATTGGCCACTACGGTGAGGAGTGCCTGTTCGCCAACATAGTCGTTGCCATACCAAGTAGCAACCTCTACAGGCTGATTGTCTTCACCAACGAGCAGAGCCTTGACAACCACCTTGGTGCAATTGGTGTTATAGGTATTCTCACCGCAGTAGTCGTTACCACCAACAGTGTTGGTAAGTGAATAGTAAGAAACCTTATTGCCTTCTGCATCAAACGATGTAGTGGGAGATATTGCCCAATAAGAACGGAACCAAGCAGCATCATTCCAATTAAAACCAACTGTAGAGCTAGTCCAATTGGGGTTAACCTTCTTCAAGAGATAAGACTGCTCATACTCGTTGTATAGATCCCATCCGGTAACCTTCGCATATACCTTGGCTCCGTTAATCTCCTCGCCGATGTCATATTTGTTCTCGGAAGTAGTGTTGACAGTCACCTTAGCAGCGATACGCTCCACATAAATCTGCACGGGATTCTTCTTTGCGTCCGTCTCGCTCTTGGCAATATTAGCCTCGCTGAGGGCTGTTGCTCTGATGGCCTCCTTGTCGGCAGCTGCATTAGAACTTTCAGAAACATATACTGCGTTGCTCATCACAAAGGCATTGTCCGCATTTCTCAATCCGCTGAGTTGATCTGCCAAAGCGTCGAGTGAGTATGCTGCGTCTGAGGCAGGTGCCCAGTTGAGGACTGCTACGATCTTGCTGGGATACTTACCCTTGTAGTTCTCAAATACCAACACCTTGTCCTTTACATCAGACACATTGGGTGTACCATCAGGAGCAGGAACAGTGTTACCAGGAGCATTTCCTTCCTCATTGACTGCTACCGCCTTGTAGTTCTTGTTTTCATCGATAGGGAAGGGCTGACCAGCCTCGTCGAAGAGGAAGAAATAGAGACTCTTGACGACGCGCTCAGAAGCATCACCATCGTCGTAAAGATCACCTTCAGCACGAGTACGAGTAGTCATCTCGTCAGCCATGAGCGATACAGCCACATAAGACTGCTCCAGCTCACCATTTTGTTGGTTACCGTCGTCGATACCCTTTTCACATGCAACAAAACCTAATGCTGCGAGTGACATCCATAAATACTTTTTCATAAAAATAAAAAAATAAGTAGTTAATAAATAAAATAAAAATTTGTTAGTTGTTATCTGTCATTTTGTAGACGTTTCTGTTCTTAGCGACCTCTATGAGGGCACGCTCGGCTTGAGAGATACCCATGGCCTTTGCATTCTCGAAGAATTGCTTTGCCTCGTCGAGATTGTTCATGTAGACCTCCAAGGCTCCGCGTGTGTAGATCGACTCGGCGAGGCTCTTGGCTCTCTCGAGGCGGAGTAGCGCAGTCCTGTAGTCACGGCGGAGCAGCGCTGAGTTGGCTGCGTTGAGGTTGGCCACGGGGTCGTGGGGATACATGCGTACGGCAATCTCAAACAACTCGTTGAGTCGCTCGCTGCCCGCCTCATAGGTCTGTGCCAGAAGGAAGAACTCCTCCAACGAGAGGTTCTGAGGAGCGGTGTGCAGGATGCGCTCAATCTCCTCCAGATCGGTGTAGCTGCGTATCTCATACTCGACGACATAGTCGGAGTGGCGCAATGCAGGATAGCAGTGTGTCAATAGGTGGCGGTACTCGTCGGGCCAATTTTGCTTGATGAACCACTCCTTGTTGTCGGGCTCTCTGTCGGAGCGTATCACGGCGAGGATCTCCTCCTTGTGAGCGAGCGATGAGGCTGCCACATAGCGCTCGAGACCTGCCCAGTCCTCGGGCTCGAAGGCGGTCTTGATGAAGCCCTCGCCAAAGTGGTAGAGGCTCTCGACATACTCCTTCAGCGCCTCGGTGCGGCCCTTGGCCAGTCGGGTGTTGTTGCTGTAGGGGCTCTCGGGTGAGGCAAATCCCTTGATGAAGATAGACTTGATGGTGATGTCTTGGTCGTTCTTCACCGAGTCGATGGTGCCGATGATCTTGGCCAGCTCTGCCGTGTTGTTCCTATACGTGGGGTTGATGACGGTCCTGCTCACGGGGAAGTCGATGAATGCCGAGCCGCTGATCGAGCGCACCTTTACCGTCTCGTGATGGGGTCTGAGGTAGATTAGCTCGGGTACATAGGGCTCGAGAGGGAATCTGCCGACCAGCTCCATGCGGTCGACCACTGCCGATTGGCCACAACAGCGGTAGTCGGTGCGCACAAGCTCCAGCTTGCAGCCATCCATCCAGTTCACGAAGGGGAGGGACAGACGGTAGTCTATCGTGTCACGCGCCTCGGATGCCTTGAGGTTGATGTCGCCAGCGCCTGTGGGCTTCAGCTCCGCATTGCGCTGATAGTATATGCGGCGATTGCGGCTATACACGCCAATCGACCTGAGCTTGAGGGTGTCTGTCTCATTGACGATGCAGGGGGTCAGCACCACCACCTGTGTGGGATTGAGCTCTAGGCTGGTGAGGTCCACATCGAGGTCCAAGGTCAAGATGCCATCATCTCTGAGCTCCAGGGTAAGGTCAGAGATGGCTACCTCCTCCTCCTTGCTGCTCTGTGCAAAGCCGGCAAAGAGAGAGAGGATGGCTGTAGCAGTTAAGATAATACGCCTATTCATAGTTGATTGAGATTAAAAGACTAGTTCTAGATTTATAGCGGCCTTGGTAGGACCAACGTAATGATGGGTGCCTTCGCCAATCTTGCGGCCACAATTGCTACACCTGAAGGTCTCATAGTCGAGATACATGTAGCCAAATCCCGCCTCAAACTCAAGGTTGGCATTCTCAGAGAGCATAAAGGCAAAGCCATAGGCCACGCCTGCTCCATAGGTATACCCCTGGTAGCGCTGCTTGGTCAAGACGGAGAAGTCGGTCCCCAGGAAAGATATGTCGTTCTCCAACGAACCGAAATTGAATGCGCCACCTATCAAGTGGACTCCGACAAAGTGGCGAGAGAAGCGGTCGCAAAACCAATAGCGCACCTCAGGCTGGGCCAACCAGTGCTTCCACTTGGGCCGACCACCAGTGCTCCAGGCATTCAGGTTGCCTGAGAGGTCAATGGTCCACTGAGGGGCTACACCCACCTCGATACCGAGATTAACTGTCGACGTGGCGTCGTAGACGAGATTGGTCTTCGCTGCCCAATCCTGCGCACGAACCTGCGCCCCCCCCCCTAGTATGAGAGTGAGGAGCAAAAGGAAAAAACTCAATTTGGGTTTCATAGTCTTTTATTGTATACTACTTTTGGGTGCAAATTTACAAAAAAAGAGAATATGGTGTATAAAAACCTTTTAAAAGGTATAGGGAGTGGTCTAAAAAAAATGCATTTGTAAACGCAAATGTATACACCCGATGCTCTATATTATGGCTCATCGACGTGTCATGACGCTGTGCTCTCAGTGTCAGGTAGTTTGGCTTCCCTCAATTGCGAGTCAGTCCAGAGCCCTCTGGACTCGAGTCCTAAGGGCATTGGATTGCAGTCCAGAAGGCTCTGGACTGGTAGAAGCCTTTAGTCGTTTTAACGGGAATCTTTAGTCGTTTCAGCAGCAATCTTTGCTTGCCTCTACAGCGATCTTTACTCGCTCCAGCAGTAATCTTTACTTGCTCCAATTGAAATTCTCCTCGTATGCATCGAACTCCAAATCTGGAAGGCCAAGACTGCTCAATACATTGCGTATATAAGCTATGTCGTCGGGCGTGCATGGCATTGTTCCGCGGCGATGCTCATAATATGACGAGCGCGAGAAGTGCTTCATCAGTCTTTCGCTAAACTTGGCGTACTGCGCAGGGAGCATTTGTGCTTGCATACCGCGGAATCCGCGAGCATAGGTTACAGGAGTCGCTGAGCGAAAGTGACGGCAAGTCTCGCTGGGGGTGGTGCACTTGGGGTTGACGATATGGATGTACTCCTCATCGGCAGGTAAGGCCTTCCACGCCATATGGCGGAGGCACTGCTCGGCCAAGGGGCAAGCATCGTGGATGCACAAGGAAAACATCTGTGGCACTTGAGTGTAGTCGATCGTATTCATCGCGGTATAGTATCTGAATGACACCATAAAGATACGAAGAAATATTTGAAAAGCAAGCGTTTTTGGTTCTATTGCTCTTTTCTGATGGTCACCAGGTCCCCAAACGAGGTGATGCCCTCGGCCTGTACGGCGATGCGCTTGGTGCGGGCATTGTTGTAGAACTTCAGGGAGAAGCGTCCTTGGTGGTCGGTCTCCACACGAGGATTCCAATAGAGTGTGCGACGATAGTCTGCCGTGTCGGGCAAAGCTGTTTCCGAATAGTCGCGATGATAATAGCTGATGGCTTGGCTATAGCCCTTGAAGCTCGTGTAGCGAGTGCCGTCTTTCATGTCATAGGGCGGCACTTTAGGGCTTTTCTCTATGGGGAAATATATGGTGTGTGCCCACAGCAATCGTCGGTGATCCGTATTCGAGTCCTGCTTGATAGGATACTGCTCACGCGATACAAGGTTGCTATATATGCGAATCTCCTTGGGGAGTTGGTAGAAGTTGAGGTAATAGCCATCTCTTATGTACTCTCCATTTGAGAGTGATTGGGTAGGCTTGGGGAATGCAGTGTCGCCTGGAGTATCTTGCATCATATATTTGTCATACCATTTGTAGGTAAGGCTGTCTTTTGTCGCATTGTTATACGATAGGAATACATAACGCAATTCATCGGGTATGCGTGCTCGGTTTAATGTGTAAGGCGCTACGGGGTCATAAAATCCCTTTAGTGGAGGGGGATTGGTGAGTGCGTGCAGGCCACGGTCAATAATGGTGTTGTACTCCTTGATGAAGTCGATGACTATATCGGGACGGTCGTAGTGTATCTCAAATTTCTGTTTGTTGCGCTTCTTGATGGTGACCTCATCGATGAGTCCTTCCATGGCGAAGTCTACGTTCTCCAACACCTGCAGCTCGTAGTCATCCTCGGGCGAATGGCACGCGTAATAGTTGTAAGGCGTAGGCGCAGGAGAGAAGGCGCAATATAGAGAGGGGAATATGTAGCTGTATTTCCCCTTGATGCCCGTCTTGCCCAGTCCTTCGGGTTTCCATATTTCTATGGTAAGTCCCGCTTCGCCAGTGAAGTGGCGGGGGATGTCGAAGCTGAACTCTCCCTTTTTGTTGGCTTGTATAGTGTCCCGATAGTCGACCTGCTCTGATTTCAGCTCGATGGCTACCCATGGATTCTTTATGCGTTTATATTCGTCGGCTCTCCAGCGGTCATCTTCTTCGACTATCTGGTCGGCCACGTAGCCATCAATGACATATCCCTTCTCGGGCGTGTAGCGTGGTTTCACTTTTGTGCCTTCGGCCATTGTCGTCCAATCGTAGCGTCGCCAGCCTTGGGTGAGCATCAGCAAGTCGATGTCTGCGTGCATGGCGCGTACCGTAGTATGGGAGAAGTAACTATCAACGTCTTTGATAAATCCCTTGAGGTCCGAGGTGAGTAGCAGTTCGGTACGTATGTCGCGCTTGTCGAACGTGGGTGCCTCTTCGTCGGCATCGGTGACGCTGACCGAGAGGAAGCCTCGTGTGCCTCCTCCCCACGAGGTCTGTATCTGCATATCCACCTCTACCTCTTCGAAGGGGCGGAGCGAGTCGGTGGGAAGCTCCGCATGTACGGTGGGCGCAGTGGTGGGTGGCTGTACGAAGAAAAGTCGGTCGGCCAGCACTAACCCGTCTGCATTGAATAGGGTGAATTGGTTCACACCCGGGTGCAAGACCTCCTTGCCCAGTTTTATGCGGACGCGATTGCCTTGGCCCAAGGTTATCGTGTCGAAGGCGGTGAGTGCTCCGCGGCATTGCAGGCTCCAGCCAAGCAGCTCTTCGGGTTGTGAGGGCGATGCACACAGCATCACCTCGTGGCCGGTATAGTCTGTCGTGGGCTTCATGTTCAACACGTAGCCCTCGTCCAATGCAGCCGGTAGTTCGTAGGTATAAACCTTGCCCTTATACTCCACCTGCGCTTTGATGGGCTTGTTATCTTCTGGAATCACCTGTACTAACGCGCGTCCACGATGCCCTGTGGCGAAGGTGCCTATTTGCTTGTCTTTATAGAGCAGCGTGCCTGTAACCTTCTTCTCACGTCCCCATTGGTCGTTGGCCTCGATGGCAACAACGGAAGGAACTCCTACCACAAGATGCCCTCCCTCGGGGTAGAAACGTACCTCGAGGTCATCCTTGCGCAGCTTGGGATCAGTCTCGTCGGGAATGGCCAATTTGGTGTGGATGGGGTAGTATTCAAACTCGCGCTTGTATTGTCCGGCAGTGTTGGGGCGACTATATACGGGTACCGTGCGGGAGAACAGGCAATGATTGATGTCGGGCACCAAATCCTGTCGCGCCTTCTTCTCGGACAGCAAACTCTGGGCTCGCTCATATTGGTCCATAAAGTCGAAGAGCGTGAGGCTCTCGTTGCCAAAGTTGACCATATTGCGCGTATAGGCGCGCACTTCGTAGTAGCCGGTGTAGTAGTTGTCCTTCAAGATGAACCCTCCGTGGCACTGCCCATTCTCCATACGTAGCTTCTTGGTCTCCATCTCCACGCCCTTGTCGTTGAGCAACTCCACGTAGAGGACCTTGCTCACATCCGTCAGTCGCAGCGTGGTGGCATTCACCACATAGGCCTTGAACCAGATGGTATCACCGATGAAATAGCTCCGATTGTCGAGATGGAGATAAGCCTTCTCTTGCGGATAGGCCTGGTTGAAGGCATAGATGTTCTTCAAATACTCCTGTATGCGCACCACGGCACTGTCGGCCTGCCCAAAAGCAAGCAATGTGCTACAAATAAAAGTTATCGAAAGTAATATTCGCTTCATGTTCCATAACGTTACCGAGATCTGAGACAAAGTTACAACTTCTTGTCGATAAGGCAAGGAGTAGTGGCGCTTTTTCTGAAAGATTGGTTTGGTGGAGTGTTTGAATGGAGGTCTGCGAGCTTTTGTTTGCCTTCGGAGAATGGCTGAAATATCTGCAACAAAAAAGTCCACCGAAAGGTGGACTTCTGTGTGGGCGTTGACGGATTCGAACCGCCGACCCTCTGCTTGTAAGGCAGATGCTCTGAACCAGCTGAGCTAAACGCCCGAAATTCGTGAGAACGATTCTTTTCTTTCGCGATGAAGTTTCAGTTTTGTTGTGGGCGTTGACGGATTCGAACCGCCGACCCTCTGCTTGTAAGGCAGATGCTCTGAACCAGCTGAGCTAAACGCCCGAAAGCCTCCATCGTTCTGAAAAGCGCTGCAAAGGTAGAGCTTTTTCTGATAACTGCAAAGAAAAATGAAAAATATTTTCACTTTTGTGCGCAAAATTCTCATTTTTCAGTGGTGTGGCAACAAAAAGAGAGGGCTACTGCCCTCTCTTGTCTTACGAATGGGAATCCCTTACATGGTCTGAATGATTACGCGGCGGTTGTATGAGGCGGGATTCAAGGTAGAGACACCACCCATGCCTTCGATAGTCAAGTTGGCCTTGTTTACACCCATCTTGATGAGTTCGTTGGCGATAGCCTGTGCGCGGTTGAGTGACAAGGTTTGGTTGTACTTGGCGTTGCCAGTAGCGCTGTCAGCGTAGCCTGTGATGCGGAGCTTCAGGTTATCCTGCTTGGCCATCTCGGCAATAGCCTTGAGGTTGACGAGTTCTTCCTGTGACATCATCTTGGTAGAGTTGAGATAGAAGAACACCGATTGGGGTGCGGTGTGGTCTGTGGTTACCGTCTTTACTACCTCCTTGGGCTTTTGGGCAAGTTGGTTGCGGAGTACGCGGTTGCTTGACTGTTCCTGCACAAGTGCTTCGTTCAAAGCGGCAATCTCTGCAGCGTTCATCATAACAAGTGCGCTGATGTCGGGGCTGTTGTTCCATGTATTTCCGCCTATATTGTAGGTGATACCTGCAGTCAGTGAGAAAATGTCGTCAAATCCTCTTTTGTGGCTTTCGATACCATCCATGTCCTTCTCAGCAAGTAAAGCGCCCATTTCAAGGTTAATTGCCCAAGAATCATTCAAACGGAATGTGTTCAAGATGCCTGCGTTGAAGCCAAATGAATAGTTGTTGAGGTCAAATGCACGCACTGCGCCCATACCAATATAAGGGACGAGGTTGTACAAGCGGTCAGGGTTGTATCCCATAATCAAGTTGGTGAGGCTCATCATCGCATCGATGTGAAGGTTCATGTAGTCGAGCTTCTCGTCATAGCCTTGGAACTTCATGCCGTTGTATGCTAATCTCATACCCATTCCAGGGGTGAACCATTTTCCTACATAGGCCAGGCCGGAGAAGGTGATGCGATCCTTGAAGTCTTGCGAACCCTCAGGGTTGAGGTACGAGAATTGTGCTCCAGCGTTCAGTGAAACGAACCAGTTGTCCCAGAACCCATTGGTCTGCACACTGTACTTTGACACGGGCACTTCGGCAACTTCTACGACTTGAGTTACTTGAGCATTGGCTACCGAGATGGAGAACATCCCGGCCATAGCCATCAGGTAAAATGCTTTTTTCATACTGTTAGGTTTTTAGTTTATGTTTACCATAAAATGTGTAATACATCGAAATAACACCCGAGGGAGGGTTTTGTTTTCGGTGGTGATGCAAACCTATACAGTAATATAAAAAAGAGAGGGTCGCATTCAATGCGACCCTCTCATATGTGGAGGTCTAATGATTCAACTTATTAGAGAGCCTCGATGATAACACGACGGTTGTAAGAAGAGGGCTTAACATCAGCAACGCCACCCTTACCTTCAACTACGATGTTCTCCTCAGCTACACCCATCTTAACGAGCTCCTTAGCTACGGCCTTAGCACGACGCTCAGAGAGCTGCTGGTTGTAAGCGGGAACGCCAGTAGCGCTATCAGCATAACCTGTAACCTTCAACTTAGCACCATTGCTCTTTGCCATGTTGGCCAAAGACTCGAGGTTGAGGATTTCCTTCTTAGAAGCAATCTTAGCAGAGTTGAATGAGAAGAATACAGACTGGGGTGCAGCGAGCACTTCCTTAACAACCTTCTCTACGATAACTTCCTTGGGCTTCTTAGCCAACTGATCCTTGAGGTTCTTGTTCTCGTTCTGCTCAGCAGAGAGAGCCTCGTTCAAGCCAGCAAGCTGAGCTGAGTGCATAGCTGAGATAGCTGCCATGTCGGGAGCAGCGTCGAAACCACGGCCACCGATGTTCCATGTCAAACCTACAATAGCACCTGCCTGCCAGTTGCGAGCTGTAACTGATGCCATGTTGAGCTGTCTCAAAACGAGCTCTACATCAACAGAGAAAGAGTTGTTGATACGGAAAGAGTTCAAGATACCAGCAGACCAAGGAGACCAACCTTTCAGGTCACCGAATGTGCGGCCAAAGCCGATGAAGGGGCTAACATTGTAGAAACGCTCCTGCTTGTAGCCGCCAATCATGTTGGTGAGATTGAACAAAGCCTGTCCATATACGCCATATGCGCAGCCCTTCTCGCCAAACGCGTCTGAATAGAAAGGAAGGTGACCCTGCAAGCGAAGTCCCAAACCGGGGGTGAACCACTTGCCGAGTGAAACGGCTGCATTTGAGGTGTAAGTGTCGAACAATGCCACATCAGCAGCTCTTTGTGTCAATACTGCCTGACCCTCGTAGCCGAGAGAAATGAACCAGTTCTCAAAGAAACCATTTGTCAGCACACTGTGCTTCTTTACAGGATACTCATCTGTCTGAGCCATTACGCCCATTGACATTCCGGCAATAACCAATGCCATCAAAATCTTCTTCATACTTTTACTTTAAATTTTATAGTTCTCGTTATATATTGTTTCCAATTAAAGCCAATAAGGCGTTGTACGTGTATTGTACGGGTGCAAAGTTATAATAAATAATTTGAATCCTCAACATTTCTTGACATAAAAAACACTCAAAAACACTCTATTATTGATGGTTTTGTGTTGCAAGGGAGTTAAAAAACCTCAATTTGTCGAGTTATCGGAACATTTTCTCTACTTCATTGTCCTCAATGATAACAAATGTTTTCTTCCCATCAGGGGTGTAAGTAGGTATCTCGCACGCGAAAAGTTCATCGACTAGATTTCTCATTTCTGCTGCAGAGAGAATCTCTCCCACGACCAAAGATGCTGAGTGAGCCATCGTTAGCGCCATGCTATGGTGAATGTCCTCTTTAGTTATATTGCCTTTCTCCATCGCATTGACGAGCATATCAGTCACCAACTTGGTTGGTGATAATCCTGCAATGCCTTCTGGTATACCTTGAATAGCAAACGAGCCTCCTCCCATATTGCTGATGTCGAATCCCAGATGAGAGAAATCTTCGAGCAATGATTCCATTGCAGTAGCTTGTGCGATGGAAAGTTCTATCATCTCAGGGAATAGCATGCCTTGTGAAACGGCAGTATACTCACCTAATTGTTTGAGATAGCGTTCGAAAAGGATGCGAACGTGTGCCCGATGTTGGTCAATCAGAACCAATCCCGACTTCATCGAAGTGACAATGTATTGTCCTTTGTATTGATAGCATTCATGGCATTTGTATGCTTCGTCCTCTTCTGTTGCAAACAATTGCTCGTTTTCTTTGCTATAGCTGACCTCTTTGTTGGCGATATCCCATGGCATGTCCCCTTGGAGTGTCTCGTCAAATTTGATTTCTCTTCCCACAGGAGAACCTTCAATACCTTTGTACAGGTCACCCCAGCGTGTAGCAGGACGTTTATATCCATCCGAACTCCCATTTTGTTTGAATGGATTGTAACTGGTGTCTACCGTAGGCATCGGTGGTGGCGGTAGAGTGTTCCTAGAGGAGAATACAGGGATATCTGGGCAGTCCGCCACGTCAAAATCGATGGATGGTGCCATATTGCTACGTCCTAATACCTCGCGCACCGAGGCCATCAGTATTTGCCAAATGGCCTGTTCGTCCTCAAACTTTATTTCTGTTTTCGTCGGGTGGATATTTACGTCTATGCGTGAAGGGTCTACTGTAAAATACAAGAAATAAGGAACTTGCTCTGTTGGTGGAATTAGATTGGCATACGCTTCCATTATCGCTTTATGGAAATAGGGGTGACGCATATATCGACCATTGACAAAGAAGAAACAGTTTACCCCTTTTTTGCGTGCACTTTCGGGTACACCTACATACCCCTTTATGTTGACAATTGTTGTGTCAACCTCTATGGATAGTAGCTCTTGTCCGAGTTTTTTCCCAAACAAATGTTGTATGCGCTGACGCATAGTTGCTTGGGGTACATTCATTAACTCGACTTCATTATGATGTAATGAGAATACTATTTCAGGATTCACCAGAGCTATACGTTCCATCTCTGTAATCACATTATTCAGCTCGGTCTGATTGGATTTCAAGAATTTGCGCCGTGCAGGAACATTGAAGAATAGGTTCTTGACTTGGAAATTCGTGCCTATGGGGCACATGTCGGTCTCCTGTGATTCCAGTTTGGAACCCGCCATGTGAATAATAGTACCCAACTCATCGGTTTCGCGGCGTGTACGCAGTTCTACTTGCGCTACTGCTGCGATAGAAGGCAGTGCTTCGCCTCGGAATCCGAATGTGTAGAGGGTAAATAGGTCTGCCGCTTCCCTTATCTTTGACGTGGCATGACGTTCAAAGGCCATGCGGGCATCTGTTTCCGACATACCTTTTCCATTGTCTATCACCTGTATGTTGGTTCGCCCAGCATCAGTAAGGTGCACTCGTATCATGGTAGCTCCTGCGTCCACAGCATTCTCCACCAGTTCCTTTACCACTGAGGCTGGACGTTGTATGACCTCACCGGCTGCTATCTGGTTGGCCACTGAATCGGGCAGTAAATGTATCAAGTCTTCAGTCATAGAGATTCTTAGATCCTTTCAGTGCTGTTAGTTGAGTAAGGCGATCAGTAATGCTACCAATAGTGCGGTAATGATAACGAGCCACTTCGAAGAAGAAGGACTACCTTTCCCCTGTTGGTGTTTTAGATGAGATGTTTGTTCCACAAACTTTCCGCGTATGCGTTCCTCCGTGGTTTTCTCGGCTTCTGGGGTCATATTCAGCTCTCGTTTTATACGTTCCTCCATTGCTTTTAACCTCTCTCTTCGTTCGTCTACATATATATACTGGTGGCTGAAGCCTCTAGGTTTACGTTGCTTGAAAAATCCCATTCTGTCATCTCATTTTTGTTATCAATCAATCCTTTCAGTGAGGGTAGTGGCACTTCTTTTCGTGTCGTAACCTTCAATTTCTGCTCTTCGCTCTTTCCTCTCCATATCAAGATGTCCTCTTTGCTTAAAGGCCTTAGTTTGTTGAACCACGCGAAGTTTGCTAATCTGTCTTTTCCTATTGGTACTTGGGTGATGGGATAGAAAATACCATTCGACTGCTCTTTGATGTGCAACTTGTCCACCAGTCCCTCCTTCATGAAGGCAGTCAGGTAGCTGCATTCTGTTGTGTTCATGCCAAAAGCCTCGCTCTCTCCCTCTTCGGTATAGTAGTATACTACCATTACATTGCCTATTACGTCCGCCTTGTCAATCTCTCCGTTTGCAAAATAGGCTTTGACTTCTCGTCCACTAATTTGATTGAATTGGTTCGTGTCGACTTGTTCTACGATGAGTGCTTGGTTTTCCACGTGTGTCCACTCTACGGTGCTGTCGTTCAGGTATACACGTATCACTTCTCCTAAGATCTGTTGCGGACCGCTCCATGCAATGGGGTCGAAATACATTGTCATGCATGAGTCAAGTGAATTGAATACCAACGAATCGCATACGGCCTGTACATCCTCACGATAGATGCGCACTTTGCGGTATGCTTGCACGATGCGATACACAGAGTCAGTATCAGGGTTTCGGGTGAGCAGGCGCAGCGTGTCACCATGGATGAACATACTGTCACCTTGTGAATAATCGATGGCTATGGCTCGACGAGTTGCATAGGCCGAGTCGGTCAACTCATTATAATAGGTGTAGTCACCTGTAAGACGTGTCTTGCCTCCAAAATCGTCCATCTCCACATTATCGAACGCCTCGCCAAATCCGTTGTCCCGATTGTAATAGATACTGTCTCCAATCAGTCGCTTGTCATCGTTGGTGAGTACCGAACGATTCAGTAAATGCGCCTCGCCAGAGGCTGTATAGTATCGTCCTAAAGTGGAATAAATGTGGTTCTGGTCACTTCTGATGTCCGATGGCCCTACGATAACTGCTACTTGAGTCTTGGTGTTGTAGCACAACGTATCCGATGTGATGACAAAATTAGGGTTGGTAAGCGTCACCTCATAGTTGAATACGGCATCGTTCGTCTGTGTGTCATACTCGCCCCATTCAGAAGTAAGCACGTTGAGCGTATCCTCCACCGTTCCCCAATTGAAATAATACCCCAGATTGATAGTGCGGTCATAGTTGAGGCTGTCGGTGGTGAGTGTCATCTCTTTATCTATCATTACTACATTCTCTCTTACTTTGGCCAACATCTCGTCGCCATTGTAGTGTAGCCTGTCGCCATAGAGGAAAAGTGTGTCTCCCTGATTCATCTTCACGTTGCCGTATGCGTCGAGCGAGTTACTTGTTTCGTAGAAGAGCGCGCTATCGCAGTACATATACATGCTGTCGTGTCTGAACACGACATCTCCAACGAGTATCTGTGCATCGGGATTGATGCGTTGGTCAAATCGTGTCTCATCAGCATGGAGCAGGTATACGTAACGCTCTTTTGTGCTGTCAGGCAATGCAACAGCCGTAGTATCTGTTGGCAGAGGCTGCGTTATCTGCGCTGATAGAGCAGTACCTAGCACTACCCACGCGACACATATCACAGATAGTTTGCGCATGGTTAATTCTTTCCCCATCCTGAATATTGAAACTCGCAGTCGCACCAGTCACCATTGATGCGCACATAAGTGGTTTTCTGCTTCTCTTTAATCCATTCTTTTATCTTTTCTTCTTTCATCTTGGCTGTGATGACATCCTTTATCACTTGGAAGTCTTCGGTGGGGGTCGCCTTGTGACCTTCGATGCGGTTCTTAAGCTTTACGATGGCACACACCTCCTTACCTTTCTTGTCTACCATGACGAAAGGGGCTGATACCTCTCCAATCTTCATTGAATATACAACTCTTGCCACCTCTTGTGGAAGCTCCTGTAGCTCAAATCGTGGTGAGAGTGTCATTTCATTGCTCATTAATCCGAAGTTTCTCCGTGTATTTTTATCTTCCGATAATGTTACTGCCTCCTCGAAGGTGAACTTTCCATTTCTAATGTCCGTCGCAATTGAATCTAGTTTCTCTAATGACGAGTTTATGCTTTCGGTAGGCACTTCAGGCTTGCGCAGAATATGGCGTGCTCTAATTCGGTCTCCACGTTTCTCAATGAGTTGTATGATGTGAAAACCAAACTCGGTCTCTACTATCTTAGACACCTTGTTAGGATCGGTGAGATTGAAGGCTACGGCTGAGAACTCCGGTACCATCTCTCCGCGACCGAAGAAGCCAAGCTCACCACCTCGGCGAGCCGATTCGGGGTCTTGTGAGTAGAATACTGCCAATGTTGAGAACTGGGCTTCTCCTTTGTTGATTCGTTCGGTGTATTCACGCAGTTCTGCTTTTACTCGCTCAATCTCCTCCAAAGGTATTTCTGGTTGCTGGGTAATAATCTGTACCTCTACTTGTGTGGGAACAAAAGGAATCTCTTCTTCTTTAATCTGCGCATATTTGCGACGAACCTCGGCAGGGGTTACCTTGATGTTCTCGAAGAGCTTATGCTGCATCCTTTCCACTACCATGCGGTCACGCATTGTTTCGCGAAGTTCTTCTCGCATTTTTGTCGAGCTCATGTTGAAGTACTCTTCCATCTTTTCGCGTGATCCTATTTGGGCGACACGTTGGTTGATTTCTTCTTCCACGGCATTGATGACCTCTTGCTCTGTGACATCAACACTGTCGATTGCAGCCTGGTGTAGGAAAAGCTTCTGTATGGCTAACTGTTCTGGAATAATGCAATAGGGATCTCCTTCTATTGTTTTCCCCTGCATCATATAGTATAGGCGAGCTTGCTCTACCTCGGATTTTAGGATAGCTTCGTCACCTACAATCCAGAGAACTTGGTCTATCACATTGTCTTGCGACACCAGCGGCATTGCCGTCATCAGCATGGCGCATAGTGTTGCCCATAGTTTACTTTGTCTCATCGTAATAATATTTAATTCTGCCCATTTCCACGGACTGATTATACAAATCTTGCTTAACCTTATTCATGAACTCTACCCGACGGCTGTTGGACAGCAAGTCGATGATTTCATAACGTGCGAGGTCATAAGGTTTCTCCTCTCCCTTCATCATATACTCTTCGATGTGGAGCAGATAACAGTATTCGCCATCTTCTACTTCTATGTTGCGATGCTTGTCAAAGTTCTCGCTCAGCTCGGCGAGGTTGACAATCACCTTTCCTTCTAGTTCTGATACGGGAACCCAATGCTCATAGAAATACTCGTAGATGACAGAGTTCCGGAAGGCATATTTCTCCAACTGTTCAAGCGATTCGTCGGTTTTGTCTTTGTACCACTTCTTTAGCTCTTGCAGACCGGGCGATGTGAGCGGAGCCTTTATGAATACTCCCTTTATCACAGGCTCTTCGAGCATGAAAAGCTGTTTGTTGTCATTGTAGTACTTCTGTAAATCCTCTTCAGTGAGTTCTTCGGTCATCTTTTGCTGCAACAGCATACGCTCATAGTTGTTCATCACCAGTGTACGCCGGTACTCGGCCACCATATGCTCTATGCGCTCGTCTCCCCGTACATTGTGCTCAGCTTTTTCGTAGAGAACCTGCTCTTCAATCCATTTGCGCACAAAGTCCCTAACAAATTCTGCACTATCGGTTTCAGAGATGTTATAGGGCAATGATTGGGCCATGTCCTCCTGGTAGAGGTAATAGTTGCCTACCTGTACCAGCGGTGTCTTTCCATTGTGTTCCGTCTGCTTCTGACAGGAGCCCATAGCGAAGAGTGCAAGGGAGATGCATATCCCCCATGCCCACCTCCCGAAGAAGGTCTTGTGCTGGCTCCCTTGGACGTTCATTGTCTTCAATGCTTGTTGACTGTTGCTAATGCTTCAGGATAGAGTATTATGGTATATTTCTTGCGCAGTTCGCTTACCCACTGCTTCTCGAGTTGATTTTGATAATCAGCGGTGACCTCTCCTCGTACATCTTCATACGTGTCGGGTCCTTTCTTCTGTAGCTTGCCTACTACGCCTGTTACAGGGTATGATGCTACCGTGTCAGGACGTTCTCCCACCCCAAAGGCATAATAGTCGGCATACACGCTCTTCCCTACAGTGAAGGGACCACGTACCATGCGCACCTGTATCAGTGAGTCGCTGTTGTAGGCACTGCGGATGGAGTTCACCCACTCGCTTTGTGGCTGCTTCTTCACCACCTTCTTTACGCCTTTGAGTACCTCTTCTGATACGCAATGCACCACGAGTCCGCGGAATATGGGCTCTTCGTAGCGGTAGTTTTTCTTGTTCTTCTTGAAATATTTCTCCAATCCTTTTTCGTCATTGGCCGCTTTCTCCCACACCTCACGTACACTGATTTCATAGAGGAGCGATCCTTCGTAGAATTCGTTCATCAGGAATCGGAATTCGGGGTACTTGGCATCAAGCTCCATCTCGGCACGTTCGAGTGCTTGCTCGGGAGTGATGTTACCGCCCATCTGTTTTGCCAGCTTCTCGCCCATTGAGCGCTTGGCATGGGGGCGTATGCCGCGTTGGTCAAGGAACTCGAGTATGCTTTCACGATGGTATTCGTAGGGTTCGAACTGCTTGCGGTCGTTCATATATATAATATGGTATCCTACGGGTGACAATACCGGGCGGCTCATTTCGCCGGGCTGCATTGCCAACGCCACCTCTTCAAACTCTTTGAGCAGCTGCCCTTTGAAGAACCAAGGGAGCATACCCCCATCTCGTGCGCTGCCTGGATCCTCAGAGTGCAACTTGGCAACCTCGGCAAAGTTTGCACCATTAGCCAATACTGCGTAGAGTGAGTCGATACGCTGCTTGGCACGTGCCTGTTCGGATGCAGAGGCTTGCTGCGGTAAGTGGATGAGGATATGGGCTGCCTGGAATAACCCGTCGGGGCCAATGTTCTGCGCCGTAGCCTCATAGGTGTTGCGTGCCTCCTCCTCAATGAATGTCGAGTCTATCAGGTACTCTTCTGCTTGCTGTGCGCGATAGTCGGCCACCTCCTTCTGGAATGCTGCCATCGTGTCGAGCTGGGCCTCCTTGGCTGCGGCCACCTTGAGCTTATAGTTTACGAAGAGCTCCACATACTCATCGAGCGAAGCCTTGTCGACGACCAAGTCTGTGTTGTTCTTGTTGTACGAGTATTCGAATTCAGAGCGGGTGACGTCTTCTCCGTTGATGGTCATTACGATAGGGTCGTTACTCTGTGCCATTATAGGCAGTGCAGCCATGGCGAATCCGAAGGTTGCTAAAAAATTCTTCATATTCTTCATTGTCATTTTACGGCATGATATACATTATCGTGCAAAATTACGACAAACGTACTGGAGTACAAAATATTTTAATGTTTTTTATCTTGCTCGTTATGGGTCTCATGCAGGTACAAAACATAGGGAGGAGCCAGCTGGCTCCTCCCTATGTTCGGTTAATTCGCAATGGAGTGTTAACGTTAATTTACAACCTTCTTCCCGTCTACGATGTAGATAGTGTTGGGCTGCATCTTGGTTACTTCACGACCGTCGAGCGCGTAGATTTTTGTGCTTTTTTTTTCAGTCTTAGTGGCGTCTATCCCTGTGCTTTCGCTGGTGAAGTCAACCACTATCTTGCTGCCCTTCTCGCAGGGGATGGTAGCGATGCCGTTTTCGTCGATAGTAATCTTTACCTCTACGTCATCCACGGTAACCATCGCCTTGGCAAGATCCATAGCACCGCGCTTACAACGTACACGGAGGGGCGCACCGGCATGACTCTCGATAGTAGCCTTCTGGCACTTGCCATCTACCCAGTTGAAGTCTACGGTAAAGTTACCCATGGCCTTCATACCGGTCACATTACCCTTGGCTTCCCATACTGCGGGCAGTGCGGGGAGGATGTTGATGTAGCCGTGTGCGCTCTGGAGGAGCATCTCAGCGATACCTGAGCATACACCGAAGTTGCCATCGATCTGGAAGGGTGCGTGTGAGTCGAAGAGGTTGTAGTAGATACCACCCTGGCCCTGGTCGGTGCCGTATGTGGTAGAGTGCTTCAATGCATTCTTGATGATGATGTGAGCGTGGTCACCATCCTGAGCACGTGCCCAAAGGTTTACCTTCCAGCCCATTGACCATCCTGTGGCAGCATCGCCGCGGAGCTTGAGTGAATTTACGGCAGGTGTGAAGTACTCGCTTTCGGGAGTAATCTGGTCCATGGGGAAGAGAGCCATCATGTGCGACATATGGCGGTGTCCTCTATCAGTGGTGATGTCAAACGGAGAGTATTTCCACTCGCGGAGAAGTAAGTCACCCTTCTTTACGCCGTTGTAAGTCGCTCCCCAAGAACCGGTATAGGTCTCGGTGTGCAGACCATTGTCGGTCTTTGCAAGGTAGAGGTCAAGCTTGGCGATATCGTCAGCGGTGAGCCCCACCTCGTCAGCACCGAGGATACTGATAGCCTCCTTGAGGTTCATGAAGAGGTAATAAATCATCTGCTGAGCGTGAGCTGTGCCATCCTCCTTCTCATTGTCGTGTTGCTCTGCGCTGAACTCGTCGGGAGCAACGAATGTGCCATCGGGCTCGAATTTGTAGGCGGGTGAGTAGTTCTTTACTCTTGCCTGCTCGTCTTGAGTGCTGTCGAAACCGCGGTCGTCAATCAAGCGGTGGAACCAGAACTTGGCGCAATCCCACATCACGGGGAAGGCCTTTGCCAAGAACTCCTTGTCTTGGGTATAGCGGTAGTGCATCCACAGGTGGCTGGTGTACCATACGTTGGCCACCAGGTAGTTGTCACCCCATGTACTCATACTGTTGTAGAGCGAAGTCTCGGTGAGCACGCTCCAACCGTGACCGTCGTTGTACTTCTTACCTACTTCCTTCCAGCCTGCGCTCTGTGCACCACGGATGATGAAGTTCACGAAGGGCTTGTGGAGATCTGAGAGGTTAGTAATCTCAGTGGGCCAGTAGTTCATCTGGATATTGATGTTGGTGTGCACGTCAGAGTTCCAGGGAGAGTCGGTGCCACGGTCATTCCAGATACCCTGCAGGTTGTTGGGTGCTGCGATGGGCTTACGGTTAGAGCTGATAGCGAGGTAACGGCCATAGTGGAAGTAGAGCTGCTCGAGGAACAGGTGGTCGTTCTCCTTACTATTGGCATTACCATTGTTGGGGAAGTAGTTGTCGATAAGTGTCTTGGTATCCACGGTAGGAGTATTCAAACCGAGGTCGAAGGTCATACGCTTGGTAATCTTGGTAAAGTCAGCCACGTGAGCCTCCTCTACAGCGTCGAAGCCCTTGGTGATAGCTGCCTCGATGGCGGTCTTCACGTTGTTGTTCACATCCTCGATGCTCTCATTGGTGAAGTAGTTGTCGAGCACATTCATGTCTCCGTTGAAGTTGGTCGCACCCTTGAGGTAGAAGGTCACCTCGGTAGCGTTCTTTACCTGAATACCTGCGGAAGTAGG